>NZ_JBASOH010000016.1:0-5950 GCF_049658005.1 Azovibrio sp.
GCGCGGAATCCGGGTTTCCCGAACCGTTTCGGCTCCGGCGGCGAATCTGATAAAATCCTTGCCCTTCAAAGGGAAAGGGACCGCCTTTCCCGTTTTTTTGCGGATGCGACGATGACGGCTCAAATTCTCGACGGCAAGGCTCTGGCTCAGGAGCTGCGCGCCGGCTTCAAGGAACGGGTGGCAGCCCTTGTCGCCAGGGGGCAAAAACCCGGCCTGGCGGTGATCCTGGTGGGGGAAGACCCGGCTTCCCAGGTCTATGTGCGCAACAAGGTCGAGGCCTGCGCGGCCGTGGGCCTGCATTCCGAGAAATGGGCCTATCCGGCCGACGTGGATCCGGCCGTGGTGCTGGCCAAGATCGCCGAACTCAATGCCGACCCCAGGGTGCATGGCATTCTGGTGCAACTCCCCCTGCCGCGGCAGTTCGATGCAGCCGCCGTGCTCGAAGCCATCTCCCCCGAAAAGGACGTGGATGGTTTCCATGCCGAAAACCTGGGCGCCCTGGTTCAAGGCAATCCCCGCTTCATTCCCTGCACCCCTTATGGCGTCATGAAGCTGTTCGAGAAAGGCCAGGTCGATCTCGCCGGCAAAAAAGCCGTGGTGCTCGGCCGCTCCAACATCGTCGGCAAACCCATGGCGCTCCTCCTCATCAATGCCGGCGCCACCGTCACCGTCTGCCACTCCAAGACCCGGGACCTGAAGTTTCACACCGCGAACGCCGACATCATCGTCGCCGCCGTGGGCAAGCCCCACTTCGTCACCGCCGACATGATCAAGCCCGGCGCCGTGCTGATCGACGTCGGCATCAACCGCCTGGCCGATGGCAGGCTCTGCGGCGACGTGGATTTCGACGGCTGCAAGGCAGTGGCTGCCCTGATCACCCCGGTACCCGGCGGCGTCGGCCCCATGACCATCACCATGCTGCTGGCCAACACCATCGAGGCCGCCGAACGCGAGGCCGGGCTGTGAGCAACCACCAACCTCTGATCGGCGTCGTCATGGGCTCCGATTCCGACTGGCCCACCATGCAGGCCGCCGCCGTGATCCTCAAGGAATTCGGCATCCCCTTCGAAGCCCGGGTGGTGTCCGCCCACCGCACCCCGGACCTGCTCTTTGACTACGCCGCCATGGCCGGCGAGCGAGGCTTGAAGGCGATCATCGCCGGCGCCGGCGGCGCCGCCCACCTGCCCGGCATGCTGGCCGCCAAGACCGCGGTGCCGGTGCTGGGCGTGCCGGTGCAATCGAAGGCACTCTCCGGCGTGGATTCCCTGCACTCGATCGTGCAGATGCCCAAGGGCATCCCCGTCGCCACCTTTGCCATCGGCGAGGCCGGCGCCGCCAACGCCGCCCTGTTCGCGGTGGCCATGCTCGCCAATGACAACCCGGAACTGGCGGAAAAGCTGCAGAAATTCCGCCTGGCCCAGACCGAAAAGGTCCTGGCCATGAAGCTGCCGGAAGTGTGACCATGATCCTGCCCCCCGCCACCCTCGGCCTGCTCGGCGGCGGCCAGCTCGGCCGCTTCTTCGTTGCCGCCGCGCACGAGCTGGGCTACCAGGTCTGGGTGCTCGACCCGGATGCCAACAGCCCCGCCGGCCGGATCGCCGACCGGCACCTGTGCGCCGCCTATGAGGATTACACCGCCCTGGACGAACTGGCGGAGCGCTGTGCCGCCGTCACCACCGAATTCGAGAACGTCCCCGCCGCCACCCTGGCCTACCTCGCCAAGTTCATCCCGGTGCGCCCCTCGCCCGAGGCGGTCTCGGTGTGCCAGAACCGCATCGCCGAAAAGCGCTTTCTGCGTGAGCATGGCCTGCCCCATGCGCCCTGCATCGCCGTCAGCGCGGCAGACGACCTGCAAACCGCCAACGCCGGCCTGTTCCCCGGCATCCTCAAGGTGGCCCGCTTCGGCTATGACGGCAAGGGCCAGGCGGTGGTGCATGACCGGCAACAAGCCCTCGCCGCCTGGCGCGGTTTCAAGGGCGAGCCCTGCGTTCTCGAGCAACGGCTCAGCCTCGATTACGAAGTCTCCGTGGTCCTCGCCCGGGACGAAAATGGCGAGGTCAAGTGCTTTCCCGTTGCCGAGAACCAGCACCGCCAGGGCATTCTCGACATCTCCATCGTCCCGGCCCGGGCCAGCGCCTGCCTTGCCGGCAATGCCCAGGAAATCGCCGAGCAGATCGCCGCCAAGCTCGATTACATCGGCACCCTGGCGGTGGAATTCTTCGTCAGCAAGGGCCAGCTCCATGTGAACGAAATGGCGCCCCGGCCCCACAACAGCGGCCACTACAGCCTCGATGCCTGCGTCACCAGCCAGTACGAGCAGCAGCTCCGAGCCCTGTGCGGCCTGCCCCTGGGCGAAGTCCGGATGCACTCGGCGGCGGTGATGGTGAATCTGCTCGGCGAACTCTGGTACGAGGGCGGCGCGGCCGATGGCCATTACCGGGAGCCGGACTGGTCGCGGCTCTATGCCATCCCCAACCTGAAACTGCACCTCTACGGCAAGCACCACGCCCGGCCGGGCCGCAAGATGGGGCACTTCACCGTCGTAGGCGAGCCGCTCGATGCGGTGCTGGCCACGGCCCTCACAGCCCGCACCGCCATCGGCATCGCTGATTGAAGATGGCCCTCGACCCCGCCCTCCTGGCCCGCGCCGTCGCCCTTCTTCGAGCCGGCGAGCTGGTGGCCCTGCCCACCGAGACCGTCTATGGCCTCGGCGCGGATGCGGCCAACCCGGCGGCGGTGGCAAAAATCTTCGCCGCCAAGGGTCGCCCCGCCGACCACCCCCTGATCGTGCACCTGCCCGGATCGGCCTGGCTCGACCGCTGGGCCGCCGACATTCCCCAGGCCGCCTGGGACCTGGCGGAAATGTTCTGGCCCGGGCCGCTCACCCTGATCCTGAAAAAGCAGCCCTGGGTGCCCGAGGCCGTCACCGGCGGCCAGGACACGGTGGGCCTCAGGGTGCCTGGCCACCCGCTCGCCCTGGAACTGCTCAAGGCCTTTGCCGATGCGGGCACGCCGGGCGGCATCGCCGCCCCTTCGGCGAACCGCTTCGGCCGCGTCAGCCCGACCCGCGCCGCCCATGTGGCGGAGGAACTGGGCGGGCAGGTGCCTCTGATCCTGGACGGCGGCCCCTGCCAGGTCGGCATCGAATCGACCATCCTCGACCTCTCGCGCGGTCAGCCGGAGCTCCTTCGCCCCGGCTACTTCAGCCCGCAGCGGCTGGCCGAGGTGCTAGGCGAGATGCCCGGCGTGCGTCCGGGCCAGGGCGCGCCCCGGGTTCCCGGCGCCCTGGAATCCCACTATGCCCCGATCACCCCGGTGCGCCTGATCGCCCCGCCACGGCTGCTCGATTTCCTCACCCTGCAGCGCCACGCCGGCAACCGCTGCGGCGTGCTGGCTTACGATCAGCCGGCCCAGGCCGGCATGCCGCACCCCTGGCGCCTGCTGCCCGCCGACCCGGCGGGCTACGCCCGCGATCTGTACGACGCCCTGCGCGAGTTCGACCACCTGGGCCTGGAGCTGATCGTGGTGGAAGCGCCGCCTCCGGATCCCGGATGGAACGCCGTCCAGGACCGCCTGCGCCGGGCGGCGGTGTCAACCTGACTGCATCGGCCTGCGCCTGACTGCAACTCGAAGCACAAGCTCAGTGCAAGGTCTTACTACCGCAACACTGCTTGAATTTACGCCCGCTCCCGCAAGGACAAGGATCATTGCGGCCCACCTTGGGCGCAGCGCGCCGCACCGGAGCCGGAATGTTGCGCCGCGCCATCCAGAAGTCATGAATGGATTGCACCACATCGGCCAGGCTCTCCTGGGCATCCGCCAGCCAGCGGGCCTCTTCCTGCGGCGAAACCCAGGTCTCTCCGGACGCCAGCACGTCCTCCTTGAGACTGCCATTGAGAAAGAACAGGACTTCCAGCTGTTCGGCCAAGTCGTCCCAATGCTCCCCTGCCGCCTCCTGCCAGGGAACGTCGCCCAGATTGGCGCCAAACAGGTAGGCATCCGCCCAGGAGCCGTAATCCAGCGCCCCCCCTTCTTCCTCCAGGGGATAAAGGATGGGCGCCACCCCGCGCTGATGGCCGAGATCATCGAGCACCTGGTTATACAGGCGAAACACCAGACTCAGGAGCGCCTCCGCCGTTTCACGATCGGGAAGACCTTCCCCGCCTATCACCTCCGACAGCCAGACACTGGGGGGCAGGACTTGCGGCCCACTTGCAACGGCGCAGAGAAATGCCTGCAACTGATCCAGGCCCATGGCCTGCCCGGCGAGTTGATCCGAATCCAGCAAGGCTTCCAGCTGCTCCAGTTCGGATTCACTCAGGGGAACATTCAGATTTTCCATGACAACCTCTCTTGATCCGCAGCTTTTGTTCAGGGGAATGCCGGTTTATCGGGCGGCAAACCAGGCCTCGGCGGCGGCGAGCGTGGCGGCGATATCGGCTTGCGTATGGGCGGCGGAAACGAAGCCGGCCTCGAAGGCGGAAGGGGCGAAGTAGTGGCCGGCCGCCAGCAGGGCGTGGAAGAAGCGGTTGAAGGCTTCCTTGTCGCAGGCCAGCACCTCTTCATAGGAATCGGGGCAGGATTCGGCAAAGTACAGGCCGAACATGCCGCCGACGTTCTGGGCGCAGAACTTCACCCCGTGTTTTCTTGCCGCCGCCGTCAGCCCTTCGCAAAGCTCACGGGTGCGGGCCGTCAAGCTCTCGTAGAACCCCGGGGCCTGGACCCGCTTCAGGGTGACGAGCCCGGCAGCCACCGCCACCGGGTTGCCGGACAGGGTGCCGGCCTGATAGACGGGGCCCAGGGGCGCGATTTTTTCCATGATGTCGCGCCGGCCGCCAAAGGCCGCCAGGGGCATGCCGCCCCCCACCACCTTGCCGAAGGCCGAGAGGTCGGGCGTGATGCCAAAGAGGCCCTGGGCGGACCCCAGGCCGACCCGGAAACCGGTCATCACCTCATCGAAGATCAGCACGGCGCCGTGCCGGGCCGTCAATTCGCGCAGCAGCAGGATGAATTCCCGGCTCGGCAGGACGAGGTTCATGTTGCCCGCCACCGGCTCCACGATCACCGTGGCAATCTCGTCCCCGTGCCGGGCAAAGGCTTCGGCCAGGGCGGCCGGGTCGTTGTAGGGCAGCACCAGGGTATGCCGGGCGAGGTCGGCGGGGACGCCGCTGGAAGAAGGGTGGCCGAAGGTCAACAGGCCGGAGCCGGCTTTCACCAGCAGGCTGTCGCTGTGGCCGTGATAGCAGCCCTCGAACTTCACCAAGAGGTCCCGGCCGGTGTAGCCGCGCGCGAGGCGGATGGCGCTCATGGTGGCCTCGGTGCCGGAGGAGACGAGGCGCACCATGTCGAGCGAGGGGACGAGACGGCAGAGCAGATCGGCCATGTCCAGCTCCGCCTCGGTGGGGGCGCCGAAGGAGAGCCCCTTGCCGGCGGCCTGCTGCACGGCGGCCACCACCTCCGGGTCGGCGTGGCCGAGGATCAGCGGCCCCCAGGAGCCGACGTAATCCAGATATTCCTTGCCATCCGCATCCCAGACCCGGGCCCCGGCGCCCCTTTCGAGAAAGCAAGGCACGCCGCCGACGGAACGAAAGGCCCGCACGGGGGAATTCACGCCGCCGGGAATGTGGTGCTGGGCGCGGTCGAAAAGTTGCTGATTGCGGGAAGTCATGAAAGATCCTCGAAAAGTCGTTGATAGGCGGCAGCCCGGGCGCGCATCGCCGCGGGCGGGCCGGTGAGATCGCTGATGACGGCGACGAGCCGGGCCCCGGCCGCTATCACGGGGGCCACATTATCCAGGGTAATGCCGCCGATGGCGCAGGCCGGCACCGGCAATTCCCGCCGCGCCCGCTCGAACAGGGAAAGGGGGGCGCGGGCCGCGCCGGGCTTGGTGGGCGAGGCATGGACCGCGCCAAAGGCGACGTAGCTCGCCCCCTCGGCCACGGCCTGGCGC
>NZ_JBASOH010000017.1:0-38782 GCF_049658005.1 Azovibrio sp.
CACGCCAACGCCATCACCACCGCCGAGGTGCTGCAGGAGCTGATCGCGCTCGCCAAGGACATCCGCGCCGCCCAGGGAAGAGTGCTTGCGCTTTGAAGCCGGGCGGAACCTGGAGGTTGCAGTCGCCACTTTGCTGCGCTGAGGGTTTCAGCCTTTGCCCAGTTCTCTGGCCAGTTCCTGGAACAGGTGCATGCGCGCCGGGGTGATGTGTCCTGCCGATACGGCGGCCTGCAGGGCGCAGCCCGGTTCCTGCAGGTGCCGGCAGTTGCGGAAGCGGCACTGGCCCAGATGGGGGCCGAATTCCGGGAAGGCCTGTTCCAGGTCGCTGAAATCCAGATGGCGCAGGCCGAATTCCTGCAAGCCCGGAGAGTCGATGAGGTGGCTTTCCCTGTCCAGATGGTAGAGCCTGGCAAAGGTGGTGGTGTGCTTGCCGGAATCGAGGGCGGCGGAAATTTCCCGGGTGGCGGCCCGGGCTTCGGGAAGCAGGGCATTGATGAGGGTGGATTTGCCCATGCCCGACTGACCTACCAGCACACTGGTCTTGCCCTGCAGCCAGGGACGCAGGGTTGTGGCGTCGGCTTGGGCGCAGAGTTCCAGAATCGGGTAATCCAGAGCGGCAAGGGTGGCCAGTCGGGCGCGGGCCTCCGGCAGCCGTTCAGTCAGGTCGCATTTGTTCAGCAGGATCAGGGGAGTGATGCCCTGGCTCTGGGCGGCGATGACGCAGCGCCCCACCAGGGCTTCGGAAAAGGCGGGCTCCGTGGCGACCACGAGGATGATCTGGTCTACATTTGCGGCAATCAGCTTTTCCTTGAATTCGTTGGAGCGATACAGCAGGGTCCGGCGCGGTTCGATCCGATTGATGACACCATGGCCCGGGCTGGTGATGTCCACCTGAACCCGGTCACCGCAGACCGCCTCGCTTTTCTTGCCCCGGGTGCAGCACAGCAGTTCGCGGCCGTCGGGTAGTTCCACCCGGTACTGCCGCCCATGGGCAGCGACGATAAGGGCGGAGGCGGAGGCGGGGCCGGGGGCGGAGGCGGGGCCGGGGGCGGGGGGCGTCAAGATTTCGGGTGGCACAAGGCCGGGGGGGTGGGCATGGGGGTCATTTCCTGAAGGGGTCATGCTGCTGCTCGCGGGAGGCGGCGCCGTGGGTTTCTTCATCGGGAAAGCCGCCGGTGTTGATCCGGGCATTGCCGGCGGCCAGCCAGCGCAGACGGGCGATCCGCTGGCTGGCGGGGGGGTGGGAATCGTAGAACAGGGAATGGATCGGGTCCGGTGTCAGGGTGGCGGCATTGTCTTCATAAAGCTTCACCAGGGCATCGCTCAGATCCGCGGCCGAGGCCATCCGGGCTGCGTAGGCGTCGGCCTGGAATTCGTGGCGGCGGGAGAGGAAACTCATGAAGGGGGTGAGGGGAAAGCCGATGACCGGCAGGACCAGGCCGGACAGCAGCAGTCCCATTGACGTGTTGCCCGTTGCCACCCCCAGGCTCTGATAGAACCACGGGGCGTCGATCAACTGGTCGAGCAGAGCCAGGAGCAGCAGGGCGAGGCTGAAGATCAGGGTGGTGCGCTTGATGATGTGCTTGTGGTGGAAATGGCCCAGTTCATGAGCCAGAACGGCTTCCACCTGAGGCAAGGAGAGGCGTTCCAGCAGGGTGTCGAAGAAGACGATGCGGCGCGCCTTGCCGAATCCGGTGAAGTAGGCGTTGCCATGGCTGGAGCGGCGCGAGCCGTCCATCACGAAGATTTCCCGGGCGCCGAAGTGGCAGCGTTCGAGCAGGGCATCGATGCGCGCCTTCAATTCCCCATCCGCCAGGGGGCTGAAGCGGTTGAAGAGGGGGGCGATCCAGAGGGGGTAGGCGAACAGGATCAGCAGATTGAAACCGATCCAGAGCAGCCCGACATACAGCCACCAGCCGCTGCCCATGATTTCCATCAGCCACAGCACGGCGGCCAGCAGGGGCAGCCCCAACAAGGCGGAAAGCAGGGTCTGCTTGACCCTGTCGGACAGGTACAGCCGCGGGGTCATGCGGTTGAAGCCGAAGCGGGTTTCGAGCCGGAACTGGCGATACAGGTCGAGGGGGATATCCGCCAGGCTGGCAAGCACCACCACGCTGGCGATCAGGGCGATACCGTAGGCCAGCCCTTCAAAGTGGGCGGACCAGAACTCATGCAGGGCATTCAGGCCGCCACCATAGGTCAGGATCAGCAGCACCAGGGTTTCCAGGGCCAGGCCGACCCGGCTCAGGCGGGTTCTCGCGATGGTGTAATCGGCGGCTTTTTGATGGGCGGCCAGACTGATGCGTTCGGCAAAGGCGGCGGGAACCGTGGCCCGGTGGGCTCGCACATGACTTTCCTGGCGCAGGGAAAGCCACAGGCGCAGGGCGATGACCCCCAGGAGAATCAGAATGAACCCGGTAGAAAAAGCTTCAGGCATGAGAATATGACACAATATCCGTTTTAAGGTTTCGGGTAATTATATGGCACGGGATGCAACAAACCTCGTCTGGCTGGATATGGAAATGACGGGCCTCAATCCGGATTCGGACCGGATCATCGAACTGGCCATGGTGGTGACCACCTCCGATCTGGAGTTTCTGGCGGAATCTCCCGTGTGGGTACTGCATCAGCCGGAGAGCGTGCTGGGTGCCATGGACGACTGGAACAAGAAGACCCATGGCCGTTCCGGCCTGATCGAGCGGGTGCGGGCTACCCGCCATACGGAGGCCCAGGTGGAAGCCGAGGCCCTGGCGTTCGTGGGCAGCCATGTTCCGCAGGGGAGCTCGCCCATGTGCGGCAATTCCATCTGCCAGGACCGCCGCTTCATGGCGCGTTACATGCCGGGCCTGGAAGCCTGGTTCCACTACCGCAATCTGGATGTGAGCACCTTGAAGGAACTGTGCAAGCGCTGGACCCCGGCGGTGTACAAAGGTTTCCAGAAAAAGGGCGCCCATGTGGCCCTGGCGGATATTTACGAATCCATCGATGAACTGAAATACTATCGGGAAAACTTCATCAGGCTCTGAACCGGCCGGAAGGAGAGAGGAAGATGAAAAGAATAGTGGGATTGTTCCTGTCGCTGGGGCTGGGGGTTTCGGCCCAGGCAGCCCCGGATGCGGCCCTGCAGGCCTTGCTGGCCGATCCGGCCGCACGGCAGGCGGCTGAGGCGGCCGGGAAGAAGGCGGTCTTTTTCTGTGCCAACTGCCATGGGGAAAACGGGGTGAGCAAGTTGCCCGAGGTGCCCAATCTGGCCGGGCAGAATCCGGCCTATCTGCTAGAGCAGATCCGCAAGTTTGGCAATGGCCAGCGCCGGGATGAATTCATGCAGGGGCTGATCAAGGTGCTGAAGGACGACGAGCGGCTCCAGATGTCGGTGTTCTACGCCAGCCAGCAGCCTTTGCCTGGCAAGCAGGAAGCGGCCCAGGTGGCGGCAGGCAAGGTAATGTACGAGAAGTTGTGTTGGCGTTGCCATGGAGAGCAGGCCAGGGGGAGCGAGATCATTCCGCGCCTGGCAAGTCAGCATCCTGAATACCTGGCCACTGCGGTGATCCGTTATCGGGACAAGACCGGTGAGCGGCGCGATCCCCAGATGTCGAGCGCTGTGGCGCCGCTCAGGGATGAGGATATCAAGGCGATTGCCGCCTATCTCAACACCCTGCCCTGACGGGTTCTTCAGTTGCTGCGCCGATAGAGGCGGAAGCGCTCCTTGCGGTCACCGGGGCGGCTTCCTTCCCAGACCCGTTGCCAGCCCGTCCCGGTGGGCGCCAGTTCCTGACGGGAACTGCCCTGCACCAGCAGCCAGCGGCAATGGGTCTGGCCGGAGCGAGGCAGCGGCGTGAAGCGCAGACGTTCGAAATAAGCAAAGGAAGCCCGCTGGGCATCGCCCAGGTTCTGTGCGGCAATGCAGCCTTGCTGTTGCGGCAATTGCCAGGCCAGATCGGCGGCCAGCTGGCGATAGCTCTTGCCGTAATCAATCCAGGGGAGCCACAGCGAGACCGTCAGCAGCCAGATCGTGGCCAGGCCGGCGCTCCAGCGGGTCAGGCAGCGGTAGGGGGAGCGGGGCAGGGTGAGCAGCAGCCATATCCACCAGAGGCTGGCCAGCAGGGCCAGGGAAAAGTAGAACAGATCAAAATGGCCGACAAAGCCGGGTTCGAGGATGACGGCGCGTTTGGCCAGCCGTTCCGGCCAGCCGAACACCATGGCGCACCAGCCAATCCAGAGCAGCAGGGCGAACACGCTGAAAGCCATGCCGGAAAACCAGTCGAAGGCATTGGCGGCCCCGCGCCGCAGACTCAGGGCGCCCGGGGTGGCCAGCAGCGCCAGGGCCGGCAGGAGCAGGATGGCGGTGGTTTCCTTGGCGGCCATCAAGGCGGGCAGACTGAACAGCCACAGGCCGAAGCTGATCAGGGGCAGCAGGAGTTCGGGGGCGCGCCAGGTGCGGCGTTTCTGCCACAGGCTCCAGCCGGCCAGGGGTAGCAAGGGCCATGAAAACCAGCACAACATATCCAGAAAGGTTTTCAGGTCGCGCCAGTAGTCAGCGGCCTGGCTCAGTTGCCGCCATTCTTGTTGCAGCCAGATGCTCAACCAGAGCGGCGCAGCCGAGGCCAGGAGTAACCAGATTCCCGTGAGCAGGACGCCGGCGCTCACGAGACTGGCGCCGAGGGCCAGCACTACCTGGCGCTTGTCCGGGTAGATTGCCAGGGGAATGAGCAGGCTGCAGAGCAGCAGCAGCAGTCCTCCCATTCCCTGACCAAGCCCGGCCAGGACCAGGGCCGGGGTCAGCAGGAGCGTGGTCATCAGGGGTTTGCGGGGCAGCAGGCTGTAGGCCAGCAGGGTCAGGCTCGTGGCGGTGAGCAGCACCAGCATGGGCTGGGCTTCATGGGCGTGGACCAGCAGGCCGAAACTGCCGGCCAGCAGCAAAGGAGTGGCCGCCGCACTGTGCTGGCCGTAGAGTTCCCGGCCCGCGTAGTAGAGGGCGGCCAGGCTCAGGGCGGTCCACAGGCCACTGGCGAGGCGCAAGGCGTCGTGCAGGGGGAGCAGCCAGTCGAAGAGCCGGCCTGTGAGGGCGGCGCTCCAGTAGAACAGGGGAGCGGCCAGGAAGGGTTGGCCGGCCAGGGAGAGCCCCAGGCCGTGGCCCGGGTCGAGGAAGTCGCGGGCCACGGCCAGGTGGATGACATCCTCGCTTTTCCACGGGTCATGACCAAACAGTCCCGCCAGAACGTAGAAGGCGAGCAGGCCTGCCAGAGTCCAGCCCGAGGGGGGGAGATTGAGGGAGCGGGGCAATCCGTTCATGGTTGGGGTGCAAAGCAAAAAAGGCAGCCTCCCGGCTGCCTTTTTCCTGAGCGTCCAGAGCGGGAGCAGTGGCTCAGGCAGACTTGCGCAGGGCACCAAACTTCTGGTTGAATTTCTCGACCCGGCCGGCGGTGTCCACGATCTTTTGCTTGCCGGTGTAGAAGGGGTGGCAGGCGGAACAGACTTCCACGTGCAGGGCCTTCTTCATGGTGGATCTGGTAGTGAAGGTGTTGCCGCAGGAGCAGGTCACCTGAATTTCTTCGTAATCGGGATGGATGCCGGTTTTCATGTCTGGGTCCTTGAAATAAGCGGCTGGCGGTATTGGCCAGCCTTGGAAAGCGCGTGATTATCGTGGAAAAGTGCTCAGGATGCAAAAATTATTGCATCCACCGGTCAGCCGCGGCGCATGGCGTCGAAAAATTCGCCATTGCTCTTGGTTGACTTGATCTTGTCGAGCAGGAATTCCATCGCTTCCAGGTCATCCATCGGGTACAGCAGTTTTCTCAGGACCCACATCTTTTGCAGGACGTCGGGCTTGAGCAGCAACTCTTCGCGGCGGGTGCCGGAGCGATTGACATTGATGGCCGGATACATGCGCTTTTCCGCCATGCGCCGATCCAGGTGGATTTCCATGTTGCCGGTGCCCTTGAATTCTTCGTAGATCACGTCATCCATGCGCGAGCCGGTTTCAATCAGGGCGGTGGCGATGATGGTGAGTGAGCCGCCTTCCTCGATATTGCGGGCGGCACCAAAGAAACGCTTCGGTTTTTGCAGGGCATTGGCATCGACGCCGCCGGTCAGTACCTTGCCGGAGGCCGGAATCACGGTGTTGTAGGCCCGGGCCAGGCGGGTGATGGAGTCGAGCAGGATGATCACATCCCGCTTCATTTCCACCTGGCGTTTGGCCTTCTCGATCACCATTTCGGCAACCTGGACGTGGCGAATGGCTGGCTCGTCAAAGGTGGATGCCACGACTTCACCGCGTACGGTGCGGGTCATTTCCGTCACTTCTTCGGGGCGCTCGTCGATGAGCAGCACGATCAGGATGGCTTCCGGGTGGTTGGTGGTGAGGGCATGGGCGATGTGCTGCAGCATCACCGTCTTGCCGGACTTGGGGGGGGCGACCAGCAGGCCGCGCTGACCCGCGCCGATGGGGGCGATCATGTCGATCACCCGGCTGGTGATGTTTTCCTCGGCCTTGATGTCCCGTTCGAGCTGCAAGTGACGCGTGGGGTGCAGGGGCGTCAGGTTCTCGAACATCAACTTGTTCTTGGTGACCTCGGGGGGCTCGTTGTTGATCTTGTCGAGCTTGGTCAGGGCGAAGTAGCGCTCCCCATCCTTGGGCGTGCGGATTTCACCCTCGATGGAATCGCCGGTGCGCAGATTGAAACGGCGGATCTGGGAGGGCGAAACATAGATGTCGTCGGTGCCGGCCAGGTAGGACGATTCGGGGGAGCGCAGGAAGCCAAAGCCGTCGGAAAGGATTTCCAGCGTGCCATCACCAAAGATGGCTTCACCTTTTTTGCCCTGAGCTTTCAGGAGCGCAAAGATCAGTTCGTGCTTGCGGAACCGGTTGGCTCCTTCGATGTTGAAGCCGGCGGCCATTTCAACGAGCTGGCTGACGTGAAGCTTCTTGAGTTCGGAAAGATGCATGAGTGTTGAGGCGGTGAAAAAGGACGATGGGGCGCTGACGGCGCAGGGAGGATGCTGGCTACTAGGTGGAGGGGTACTGCAGACGGGCCCTGAATCAGCGGGGGCAGATTCAGGGCCTCAGCGTATGGGAATTACAGATGGCTGTCAATGAAGGCGGTCAGCTGGGACTTGGACAGGGCGCCGACCTTGGTGGCTTCCACATTGCCATTCTTGAAGATCATCAGGGTGGGAATCCCCCGGATGCCAAACCTGGCAGGGGTGGCCTGGTTTTCGTCGATGTTGACCTTGGCTACCTTCAGCTTGCCGGCGTACTCGCTGGCCACTTCATCGAGAATGGGCGCGACCATCTTGCAGGGGCCGCACCATTCGGCCCAGTAATCCACCAGTACCGGTTGCTGGGCTTGCAGCACTTCGGTTTCGAAGGTGTCATCAGTTATGTAGTGGATGTGCTCGCTCATGAGGGCCTCTTGCTATTGGGTAATTATCGGGTAATGGACTGGCGGAGGAAATGCATTGCGGGATGCGGTGGTCCATCGTAACCAAAAAGGGCAGGCATGGGAAGCATCCACGAGCATGGGGCAGGCGTTGGAGAACCCCGAAACAAGGCTGAAACAAGGCTGGAATTTGCCCCAAAAGGGGGCCTCGGGTAGAATGGAAAAGTTTGAGTCAGCATCCTGGGATGATTGCGCATGGCGCGGTCATGCAACTCCAGGATGCCTCCATCATGATAATTCCAGGAGTTTTTCGTGTCGCTGCTGCCTAACTATCCGCCAGCCCTGCTCGTCCTTGCCGATGGAACCGTATTCCGGGGGATCGCCATTGGGGCCACGGGTGTCGCCAGTGGCGAAGTGGTGTTCAACACCGCCATGACCGGGTATCAGGAAATCCTCACCGATCCTTCCTATTGCCGCCAGATTGTCACTCTCACCTATCCCCACATTGGTAACGTGGGCTGCAACCCCGAGGATTTCGAGTCTGCCGCCAATTACGCCGCCGGCCTGGTGATCCGCGACCTGTCCCGGCAAGTTTCCAGCTGGCGCGCCACCGGGAGTCTGCCCGACTACCTGAAGCAGCTCGATGTCGTGGCCATCGCCGGCATCGATACCCGCAAGCTCACCCGCATCCTGCGCGACAAGGGCGCCCAGGCCGGAGCCATCATCGCCGGCGAGGCCGATGCCGCCAGGGCCCTGGCGGCTGCCCGCGCCTTCCCCGGCCTGGCCGGCATGGACCTGGCCAGGGAGGTGAGCGCCAAGGCCAGCTTTACCTGGGAACAGGGCGAGTGGGACCTGGCAAGGGGCCATGCGTCCGCCACCTCCGGCAACAATTCCCGCTTCCATGTGGTGGCCTACGATTTCGGCATCAAGTACAACATCCTGCGCATGCTGGCCGCCCGCGGCTGCAAGCTGACCGTGGTACCCGCCGAGACCCCGGCCGCCGCGGTGCTGGCCCTGAAACCGGACGGCATCTTCCTTTCCAACGGCCCGGGCGACCCGGAGCCCTGTACCTACGCCATCGAAGCCATCCGTGAATTCCTGGACAGGGGGGTGCCCGTGTTCGGCATCTGCCTGGGGCACCAGCTGCTGGCCCTGGCCTCCGGCGCCAGGACGCTGAAGATGAAGTTCGGCCACCACGGCGCCAACCACCCGGTCAAGGACCTGGATTCCGGTCAGGTGCTGATCACAAGCCAGAACCACGGTTTTGCCGTCGATCCCGGCAGCCTGCCCGCCAGGCTGCGGGCCACTCACGTCTCCCTCTTCGATGGCTCCCTGCAGGGCATCGCCCGCACCGACGTGCCGGCCTTCTCCTTCCAGGGCCATCCGGAAGCGAGCCCCGGCCCCCACGACGTGGCCTACCTGTTCGACCGCTTCCTGGACGTCATGACCCGTGGCGTGGCGGCGCTGCAAAAGCCCTGACCGGCACCTGCCGCAGCTCTCAAAAGAATTGAAGACAAAGGCGAAACATGCCCAAGCGTACAGACATTAAAAGCATCCTGATCATCGGCGCCGGACCCATCGTGATCGGCCAGGCCTGCGAGTTCGATTACTCCGGCGCCCAGGCCTGCAAGGCCCTGCGCGAGGAGGGCTACAAGGTGATCCTGGTGAATTCCAACCCGGCCACCATCATGACCGATCCGGAAACCGCCGACGTCACCTATATCGAGCCCATTACCTGGCAGGTGCTGGCCAAGATCATCGAGAAGGAACGTCCCGACGCCCTCTTGCCCACCATGGGCGGCCAGACCGCGCTCAACTGCGCCCTGGACCTGGACCGGGAAGGGGTGCTGGCCCAGTTCGGCGTGGAACTGATCGGTGCTTCCAGGGAAGCTATCGACAAGGCCGAGGACCGGCAGAAATTCAAGGACGCCATGACCCGGATCGGTCTCGGCTCTGCCCGGTCGGCCACCGCCCACAGCATGGAAGAGGCCTGCCAGGTCCAGGCCGTGATCGGCTTTCCCACCATCATCCGCCCGTCCTTTACCCTGGGGGGAACCGGCGGCGGCATCGCCTACAACATGGAAGAGTTCGAGATCATCTGCAAGCGCGGTCTCGAAGCCTCGCCCACCCACGAGCTGCTGATCGAGGAATCGCTGCTGGGCTGGAAGGAATACGAGATGGAAGTGGTCCGCGACAAGGCGGACAACTGCATCATCATCTGTTCCATCGAGAACCTGGACCCCATGGGCGTCCATACCGGCGACTCCATCACCGTGGCGCCGGCCCAGACCCTGACCGACAAGGAATACCAGCTGCTGCGCAATGCCTCCATCGCCGTGCTGCGCGAGATCGGCGTCGATACCGGTGGTTCCAACGTGCAGTTCTCCATCAATCCCAAGGATGGCCGCTGCATCGTCATCGAGATGAATCCCCGGGTGTCCCGTTCCTCCGCCCTGGCTTCCAAGGCCACCGGCTTTCCCATCGCCAAGGTGGCGGCAAAGCTGGCCGTGGGTTACACCCTGGACGAGCTGGCCAATGAGATCACCGGCGGCAAGACCCCGGCCTCTTTCGAGCCCTCCATCGACTATGTGGTCACCAAGGTGCCCCGTTTCGCCTTCGAGAAATTTCCCCAGGCCGACTCCACCCTGACGACCCAGATGAAGTCCGTGGGCGAGGTGATGGCGATTGGCCGCACCTTCCAGGAATCCCTGCAAAAGGCCCTGCGCGGCCTCGAAGTGGGGGTGGACGGCTTCAACCTGAAATCCGTCGATCCCGAAACCATCGATGAGCAGCTGGCTCGTCCCACGCCGGACCGCCTCTGGTACGTGGCGGACGCCTTCGGCATCGGCATGTCCCAGGACAAGGTGTTTGAGCTCACCCGGATCGACCCCTGGTTCCTGGCCCAGATCAAGGAGATCGTGGATCTGGAACTGGAGCTGGAAAAGCGCAGCTTCGGCGAGCTCTCCGCCGAAGAAGTGCGCCATCTGAAGCGCAAGGGCTTTTCCGACCGGCGCCTGGCCTCCCTGACCCGGACCACCGAGTCCGAAGTGCGCAAGCAACGCCACGCCCTGGGCGTGCGCCCGGTCTATAAGCGGGTGGATACCTGCGCCGCCGAGTTCGCCAGCAACACCGCCTACCTCTATTCCACCTACGAGGACGAGTGCGAGTCGGCGCCCACGGACAAGAAGAAGATCATGGTCCTGGGCGGCGGGCCGAACCGCATCGGCCAGGGCATCGAATTCGACTACTGCTGCGTCCATGCCGCCATGGCCATGCGTGAAGATGGTTTCGAGACCATCATGGTCAATTGCAACCCGGAAACCGTGTCCACCGACTACGACACGTCCGACCGCCTTTATTTCGAGCCCCTGACCCTGGAAGACGTGCTGGAGATCGTCGCCATCGAAAAACCCGTGGGCGTGATCGTCCAGTATGGCGGCCAGACGCCCCTGAAGCTGGCCCTGGATCTGGAAGCCAACGGCGTGCCCATCATCGGCACCACGCCGGAATGCATCGACATCGCCGAGGACCGGGAGCGCTTCCAGAAGCTGCTGCATGAGCTGGGCTTGAAGCAGCCTCCCAACCGCACCGCCCGCACCGAGGAAGAGGCCCTGCGCCTGGCCCAGGAAATCGGCTATCCGCTGGTGGTGCGGCCCTCCTATGTGCTGGGCGGCCGGGCCATGGAGATCGTCCATGAGCAAAAGGACCTGGAGCGTTACATGCGCGAGGCCGTCAAGGTCTCCCACGACTCTCCGGTGTTGCTGGACCGCTTCCTCAACGACGCCGTCGAGTGCGATGTCGATGCGCTGTCGGACGGCGAGGAAGTGATCATCGGCGGCGTCATGGAACACATCGAACAGGCCGGCGTGCACTCCGGCGACTCGGCCTGTTCGCTGCCGCCGTATTCGCTGTCGGCGGCGCTGCAGGACGAACTGCGTCGGCAAACCAAGCTGATGGCCAAGGCGCTCGATGTCTGCGGCCTGATGAATGTCCAGTTCGCCATCAAGGACGATGTGGTGTATGTGCTGGAAGTCAATCCCCGCGCCTCCCGCACCGTGCCCTTTGTCTCCAAGGCCACCGGCCTGCCGCTGGCCAAGATCGCCGCCCGCTGCATGGCCGGCAGGAGCCTGAAATCCCAGGGCGTCACCGCCGAGCTGGTGCCGCCTTATTTCTCCGTCAAGGAAGCGGTGTTCCCCTTTGTCAAGTTCCCCGGCGTGGATACCATCCTGGGGCCCGAGATGAAGTCCACCGGCGAGGTGATGGGAGTGGGCCGCAGCTTTGCCGAAGCCTTCGTCAAGTCCCAGCTGGCCGCCGGGGTCAAGCTGCCGGCCAGCGGCAAGGTGTTCCTGTCCGTCAAGGAAGGTGACAAGCCCAAGGCCGTGGAAATCGCCCGCCACCTGGCCAATGCCGGTTTCAGCGTCCTCGCCACCCGGGGCACGGCGGCGGCGATTGCCGCAGCCGGCATTGCCGTGCAGGCGGTCAACAAGGTCACCGAGGGCCGTCCCCATATCGTGGACATGATCAAGAACAACGAGATCGCCCTGATCATCAATACCGTGGACGAAAAGCGCCAGGCCATCAACGACTCCCGTTCGATCCGGACTTCCGGCCTGCAGGCCCGGGTGACCATGTACACCACCATCTGGGGGGCCGAGGCGGCTGCCGAGGGCATCACCTCCGGGGGGGATCTGGTGGTCTACCCGATTCAGGCCCTGCATGGCGAACTGCAGTAATCCTTGGTTCAGAACCGCCGGGGTGGCTCTTGCAAAGCGCCGGCGGTTTTTCTTTAGGTAAGAGAAGAATATGAGCAAAGTACCGCTGACCGTCGCCGGCGCCGAAAAGCTGCGCGAAGAACTGCATCGCCTCAAGACAGTGGATCGGCCTGCCGTCATCGCGGCCATTGCCGAAGCCCGCTCCCATGGCGACCTGTCCGAAAACGCCGAATACGATGCGGCCAAGGAGCGCCAGGGCTTCATCGAAGGGCGGATCCAGGAAGTGGAGGGCAAGCTCTCCAACGCCCAGATCATCGATCCCCGTCTGCTCGATGTGGATGGCCGCTGCGTGTTTGGTTCCACCGTGGAAATGGAGGATCAAGATTCGGGCGAGGTGGTGACCTACCAGATCGTCGGCGAGGACGAGGCCGACATCAAGGAGGGCAAGATTTATGTGGGTTCGCCCATGGCCCGGGCCCTGATCGGCAAGTATGCCGGCGATATCGCCCAGGTCCAGGCACCCGGCGGCATCCGGGAATTCGAAATCCTCGACGTCCGCTACGAGTAGGCCAGGGTGCGCCGAATCGCCGATGCCCTGTTCCAGGTCGCCCTGACCCTCTGGGTCGGAGGGCTGTGGACGATCGGTTATGTGGTGGCGCCCACCCTTTTCCATATCCTGGAAAGCCGCCAGCAGGCCGGCGCCATTGCCGGACACATGTTCGAGGTGTCCGGTTGGCTGGGCATGGGGCTGGGGACTTTCCTGTTGCTGTTCCTGCTCTTGCGCCAGGGGTTCGGGGCGATGCGCACCCTGGCGTTCTGGCTGGCGGCACTGATGCTCATTCTGACGGCCGTCAGCCTGTTCGGCATTCAGCCCCTGATGGCCCAGATGAAACTCGATGCCCTGCCCAGGGATGTGATGGACAGCCTGCTGCGGGACCGGTTTTCAACCTGGCACGGCATCTCCAGCAGCCTCTATCTGCTCCAGAGCCTGCTGGGGCTGGCCCTGTTGCTGCGGGTCGGCCGGGGTGTGCGCTGATCCGGTGTGTCGCTGATCCGGTGTGTTATTGATAGCTGCGCTTGCTGCGGCGCAGCGGGCTGTTGCGGGGGCGGGAGGGTTTGCTGACTTTGGCGCCAGCCTCTCCTTCCGGCCGGGGACGCCAGATCACCAGGAGTTTGCCGATATGTTGAACCGGAGCGGCACCCAGATTGGTGCACAGGGTGGCAAGATAGCCTTCCCGGACGTCGCGGTCGTCATCATAGACCCGGATCTTGATCAATTCATGGGCCTTCAGGCAGCTGTCGACCTCCTTTAGCACGGCATCGGAGAGACCCTGCTGGGCGATGGAAACCACGGGGTTCAGGCCATGGGCCCGGGCCCGCAACTGGCGGCGCTGCTCGGATGAAATCAGCAACATTGAGTAACCTTTTCTGAAACGGACATTTTACCGGATGGCAAGAACGAGAACCAGCAAAGCGTGGATGCGCGAGCATGTGAATGATCTCTATGTGCAGTTGGCCAAAAAGGATGGCTGGCGTTCCCGGGCGGCCTTCAAACTCATGGAAATCGACGACAAGGACAAACTCATCCAGGCTGGCGCCAGGGTGGTGGACCTGGGGGCCGCCCCTGGCGGCTGGTCCCAGGTGGCCGCCCGGCGGGTGGGGGAGAAGGGGCGGGTGTTTGCCATGGATATTCTCGAAATGCAGGGCATTGCCGGGGTGGAGTTCATCCAGGGGGATTTTCGCGAGGATGAGGTGCTGCGCCGGCTCGAGGCACTGCTGCTCGGGCACAAGGTCGATCTGGTGATGTCGGACATGGCGCCCAATATGTCCGGTGTTGCGCTGATGGACCAGGCCCGGGGGATGTATCTGGCGGAACTGGCCCTGGAATTCGCCCAGGCCCATCTCAAGCCCGACGGCGCTTTTCTCGTCAAGGTCTTCCAGGGAACTGATTTCGAAAAGTTTGTCAAAGTTGTACGGGAAGCCTTCTCCAGCGTGGGCACACGCAAACCCAAGGCATCCCGCGACCGGAGCGCCGAGTTGTATCTTCTGGCCAGAAACTTGCGCTCCTGATGTTTCTCATTAGAATCCCATACTTCGCTGTAAATGCCTCTGGCACCTGAAGGAGAGAAAGCTTGAACAACATGTTCAAAAACCTGGCGGTCTGGCTCGTCATCGGTCTGGTGCTGATGACGGTCTTCAATCAATTCAACACGCGCCAGGTCAGCAATAACGCCATCGATTATTCCCAGTTCATCGAGGAGGTCCGGGATGGCCACATTTCCAAGGTGGTCATGGAGGGCCGCACCCTGAAGGCCACCACGACGGACGGCAAGCGTATTACCTCGGTTGCTCCTCCCGATCTCTGGCTGGTGTCCGACCTGCTCAAGTATGGCGTCAAGATCGAAGCCAAGGCTGAAGAAGAGCCCTCGATGCTGATGAGCATTTTCGTCAGCTGGTTCCCGATGCTGCTGTTGATTGGCGTCTGGGTGTTCTTCATGCGCCAGATGCAGGGCGGCGGCAAGGGCGGCGCCTTTTCCTTTGGCAAGTCCAAGGCCCGGATGATGGATGAGTCGACCAACGCCATCACTTTTGCCGACGTTGCCGGTTGCGACGAGGCCAAGGAAGAGGTCCAGGAAATCGTCGATTTCCTGCGCGATCCGACCAAGTTCCAGAAACTGGGCGGCCGCATTCCCAAGGGGGTGCTGATGGTCGGCAATCCGGGTACCGGCAAGACCTTGCTCGCCAAGGCCATCGCCGGCGAGGCCAAGGTGCCGTTCTTCAGCATTTCCGGTTCGGATTTCGTCGAAATGTTCGTCGGCGTGGGTGCCGCCCGGGTGCGCGACATGTTCGAGAATGCCAAGAAGCACGCGCCGTGCATCATCTTCATCGATGAAATCGATGCCGTGGGCCGTCATCGCGGTGCCGGGCTCGGAGGGGGTAACGACGAGCGGGAACAGACCCTGAACCAGTTGCTGGTGGAGATGGATGGTTTCGAAGGTCACACGGGCATCATCGTCATTGCCGCCACCAACCGGCCCGACATTCTCGACCCGGCCTTGCTGCGTCCCGGGCGCTTCGACCGCCAGGTGGTCGTGCCGCTGCCCGACATCCGTGGCCGCGAGCAGATCCTGCTGGTGCACATGCGCAAGATTCCCATGGCCGGCGATGTCAAGGCCGACATCATCGCCCGGGGCACTCCCGGCTTTTCCGGTGCCGACCTGGCCAACCTGGTGAACGAAGCGGCGCTGTTCGCGGCACGCAGCAACAAGCGCCTCGTAGACATGGAGGACTTCGAGCGGGCCAAGGACAAGATCATGATGGGCGCCGAGCGTCGCTCCATGGTCATGACCGAGGAAGAGAAGATGAATACCGCTTACCACGAATCCGGTCATGCCGTGGTGGCCAAACTGATGCCCAAGTCCGATCCCGTCCATAAAGTCACCATCATTCCCCGGGGCCGGGCCCTGGGGTTGACCATGCAGTTGCCCGAGCAGGACCGTTACGCTTATGACCGGCAATATCTGATGAGCCGGATCGCCGTGCTGTTCGGCGGTCGGATCGCCGAAGAACTGTTCATGAACCAGATGACCACCGGGGCCTCGAACGACTTCGAGCGGGCTACGGCCATGGCGCGGGACATGGTGACCCGTTACGGCATGTCCGACCTGGGGGTGATGGTCTACGGCGAAAATGAGGGTGAGGTCTTCCTGGGCCGCTCCGTGACCCAGCACAAGAATGTCTCGGAATCCACCATGCAGAAGGTGGATGCCGAGATTCGCCGCATCATCGATCAGCAATACGCCCTGGCGCGCCAGCTGCTCGAAGAGAACCGGGACAAGGTCGAGGCCATGGCCAAGGCCTTGCTGGAGTGGGAGACCATCGATGCCGAGCAGATTGACGACATCATGGCGGGCAAGCCGCCCCGGCCGCCCAAGCCCACCCAGACCCTGTCGAAGCCTTCCGGCCATGGCGGCACGCCGGACGCAGCGCCCAACGCACCGGCTACGGCCTGATCCATCCAGCCCGCCATTACGCCTGCCATTACGCCTGCCATTACGCCGGAACTCCCCGGGTTTCCGGCGTTTTTCATTCCCGTCATGAAAAAATTGCACTGCGCTTCCTACCGGCTTTCCCTGGACCGCCCACGGCTGATGGGGATCGTCAACCTGACGCCGGATTCCTTTTCCGGTGATGGCCTGGCGGGACGTACCGGGGCTGCCCTGGATCATGCCCGGGCACAACTGGAAGCCGGGGCCGACATCCTGGATCTGGGCGCCGAGTCCACCAAGCCAGGGATCCAGCCTACCTCCTTGCAGGAAGAACTGGACCGGCTGCTGCCGGTGCTGGAAGTGGTCAGCACCTGGGGGGTTCCCGTTTCCGTCGATACCTGCAAGCCCCAGGTCATGGCGGCTTCCCTGGCAAGCGGGGCCAGCATGATCAACGACATCAACGGTCTGCGCGCGCCAGGGGCGCTGGAGGTAGTGGCCGCCAGCGATTGTGGCATCTGCCTGATGCACATGCAGGGGGAGCCCCGCCATATGCAGGAATCCCCGGTCTATGGGGATGTGGTGGCGGAGGTGCGGGCCTTTCTGGCGGCGCGGACCCAAGCCTGTCGACAGGCCGGGATTGCTGAGGAGCGGCTGGTGCTGGACCCCGGCTTTGGTTTTGGCAAGACCTTGCACCATAATCTCGAACTTTTCGCTGGCCTGGCCCGGCTGGCCGTAGATGGCTTGCCCCTGCTGGTGGGCGTGTCACGCAAATCGATGCTGGGCGCCGTGACCGGTCGGCCGGTGCAGCAGCGTCTGGCGGCCAGTCTGGCGGCTGCCGTGCTGGCCGCCGCCAAAGGGGCGCGCATCATCCGCGTCCATGATGTGGCGCAAACCCGGGATGCTCTGGCGGTGTGGTCAGCGATCGAACAGGAACAAACCGCATGAGTAGAAAATATTTTGGTACGGATGGGGTGCGCGGCAAGGTCGGGGCGTTTCCCATCACCCCCGCGTTCGCTCTGCAACTGGGCCATGCAGCAGGCCGGGTGCTGGTGGCCCAGGACACCTCGTCCCCGGGGGAGCGTCCGACGGTGCTGATCGGCAAGGACACCCGGGTCTCCGGTTATCTGCTCGAAGCGGCACTGGAGGCCGGTTTTGCCGCCGCCGGGGTGGATGTCTGTCTGGTAGGCCCCTTGCCGACTCCGGGCGTGGCGTATCTGACCCGGGCCTTGCGGCTCCAGGCCGGGGTGGTGATTTCAGCTTCCCACAATCCCTATGACGATAACGGCATCAAGTTCTTTTCGGCGCTCGGCACCAAGCTGCCGGATGAGGTGGAACAGGCCATCGAGGCCGAGATGGATGTCCCTATGGGCTGTGTTGAATCCGCCCGCCTGGGCCGGGCCCGGCGCATCGATGATGCCCGGGGCCGCTATATCGAATTTTGCAAGAGCACCTTTCCCAATGAGCTCAACCTGCGGGGCCTGAAGCTGGTGGTCGATTGCGCCCATGGCGCGGCGTATCACGTGGCGCCCGAGGTTTTCCATGAACTGGGGGCCGAAGTTCATGCGATCGGCGCCGAGCCCAATGGCCTCAACATCAATGCAGGTTGCGGGGCCACGGCCCCTGGCGCCCTGCGTCAGGCGGTGCTCGAGCAGGGTGCCGACCTGGGCATCGCCCTGGATGGCGACGGGGATCGGCTGGTGATGGTGGATGCTTCCGGCTGCATTCATGACGGAGACTCGCTGTTGTATGCCATCGTGGTTGGCCGCCTGGCCCAGGGGCAGAAGGTGGCCGGGGTGGTCGGCACCCTGATGAGCAACCTCGCCCTGGAACATGGCCTGGCGGCCCTGGGCGTGCCTTTTCTGCGTGCGGCGGTGGGCGACCGCTATGTGCTGGAGATGCTGCTGGAAAAGGGCTGGCTGCTCGGCGGCGAGAACTCCGGCCACATCCTTTGCCTCGACAAGCACAGTACCGGGGATGGCATCATCGCCGCCTTGCAGGTGCTGGCGGCGCTGCGTCAGCAGGATAAATCACCTGCGGAACTGCTGGGGGCCTTGTCCCTGTATCCCCAGGTGCTGATCAATGTGCCCATGGTCAAGGGCTTTGCCTGGCAGGACAGCGCCGTCATTGCCGCTGCCCGCGCGGCCGCCGAGCAGAGGCTGGCAGGCCAGGGCAGGGTGCTGCTGCGCGCTTCTGGCACCGAGCCCCTGTTGCGGATCATGGTCGAAGGGCGGGATGCCGGCCTGGTGCGCGCCCAGGCCGAGGCCCTGGCTCAGGCGGTATGTGCGGCGTCAGCCTGATCGGCGATGGGCCTGCTTGCTGCAGGTCTATCACCGTTTTGTAACAAACGTGTAATGCGGCATCTCTAAACTATGGTTTGTCTGCTGCGCCGCAGCGATATTTTTGACCAAATGTTCAGGAGATCGACGATGCAAGTTACCCGCCTGTTTGCCGCCATGAGCCTCGCTCTGGCCGGTGTTGCTGCTTCTGGTATGGCTTCCGCACAATCCTATGTAAAGATCGACGGTTCTTCCACCGTTTTCCCTGTGACCGAGGCTGTGGCCGAGGATTTCCAGAAGAACAAGAAGGGTGCCGTGCGCGTCACGGTCGGCATCTCTGGTACCGGGGGTGGTTTCAAGAAATTCTGCCGCGGCGAGACTGACATCTCCGATGCATCCCGCCCCATTACTGAAAAGGAAATGGCGGATTGCAAGGCGGCCGGCATCGAATACCTGGAATTGCCCGTGGCTTTCGATGCGCTGACCGTGGTGATCAATCCCAAGAACGACTACGTCAAGCAACTGTCCGTTGCTGAACTGAAGACCATGTGGGAACCCGCCGCCCAGGGCAAGGTGATGAGCTGGAAGCAGGTCAATCCCGCTTTCCCCGACAAGCCCCTGAAACTGTTCGGGCCTGGCGCCGATTCCGGTACCTTTGACTATTTCACCGAGGCCGTGGTCGGCAAGTCCAAGTCCAGCCGGGGTGATTTCACCGCGTCTGAAGACGACAATGTGCTGGTCCAGGGGGTGTCGCGTGATGTGGGAGCCCTGGGTTTCTTCGGTTTTGCCTATTACGAAGAAAATCAGTCCAAGCTGAAAGCCGTGCCCATCGTCAACAACAAGGGTGTGGCCGTGAGCCCCACCAGCGAAAATGTGATCAATGGCAGCTACAACCCGCTGTCCCGCCCGATCTTCATCTATGTCAACGCCAAGGCCGCCGAGCGTCCTGAAGTCAAGGAATTCGTGCAGTACTACATGAAGAATGCGGACAAGCTGGCCCGTGAGGTCAAGTACGTGCCGCTGCCGAAGGTCGCCTATGAGCACAACCTGGATGTGCTTGCCAAGATGCACAAGGGCACCAAGTTTGGCGGTCACAACAAGGTGGGTCTGACCATCGAAGAACTGATGAAGATGGAAGCCAAGTAAGCTTTGCACAAGCCGCCCGGGCGCTTCTGGCCTGGAGCGGCTTTTTTTCCGAGAATCATGCAACTACCGGAAAGTATTCATGAATTCAGCTGTTATCGACTCACAGGGAGTGGCCACCATGTCCTTACCAAGCGCCCGGCTCAGGAAGGACCGTACGCGCCATATGAAAGAGCGCGCGATCGAGGGTCTGCTCTTTTTGGCCGCTTTCATATCCGTATTCACCACGGCCGCCATCATCTACATCCTGGTGAGCGAATCCCTTGATTTTTTCCGGCAGATACCGCTGACGGATTTTCTGTTTGATACCCAATGGACCCCCCAGTTCGATGATGCGCATTACGGCATCATGGTGCTGCTCTCCGGTACGGTGACCAGTTCGGTCGTGGCATTGCTGGTGGCGATTCCCCTGGGGACCATCATTGCCATTTACCTGTCGGAATTCGCGCCCTTTGTCGTGCGGGAGATCGCCAAGCCTTTTCTCGAATTGCTGGGGGGGGTGCCGACCATCGTTTATGGCTATTTCGCCCTGGTGTTCCTGACGCCCGTTCTACAGATGATTTATCCCGATCTGCCCGGCTTCAATCTGCTTTCTGCCGGCCTGATCATGGGGGTGATGATCATTCCCTATGTGGCTTCCCTGTCCGAAGATGCCATGCGCTCAGTGCCCATGTCGTTGCGCGAGGGCTCCTACGCCATGGGCGCTACCCGACTGCAAACAGCCATCAAAGTGGTGATGCCCGCAGCGACTTCGGGTATTGCTTCCGCCTACATTCTCGGGGTGTCCCGGGCGGTGGGGGAAACCATGATCCTGGCGGTGGCAGCAGGTATGCAGCCCAATCTGACCTTCAATCCGGCCGAGCCGGGCGCCACCATTACTTCCTACATCGTGCAAGTGGCGCTGGGTGATCTGCCGCACGGTTCGATTGGTTACCAGACCATTTTTGCCGCCGGCCTGACTCTCATGCTCCTGACCCTGGCCTTCAATCTGCTGGGCTACTACATGCGCAAAAAATATCGCGAGGTGTACTGATGAATCAACAAGAACTACAAAGCCTGCGCGACCTGATCGGCAGGCACAAGCGCTATGACTGGATGTTCGGCATCCTGGGAATACTTGCCTTGATGGTCGGCGTGCTGACCTTCCTAATACTGTTCATGGATATGGCGATTCAGGGCATGGGGCGGATCGATGGGGAGTTCTTTACCTCCTTCCCCTCGCGCCGGGCCGAGGATGCAGGCATCCTCTCGGCCTGGGTAGGCTCTGTCCTGGTGATGCTGGTGACCGCGGTTGCCGCGGTACCGCTGGGGGTGGCGGCCGGGGTGTATCTGGAAGAATATGCCCCCAAGAACTGGGTCACGGACATCATCGAGATCAATGTCACCAACCTGGCCGGTGTGCCTTCCATCATCTACGGCCTGCTGGCCTTGGGGCTGTTCGTCTACACCTTTGGCCTGGGGCATAGCATCCTTACGGCTGGCCTGACCCTGGCACTGCTGATCCTGCCGGTGGTGATCGTGGCCACCCGGGAATCCATCCGTGCCATTCCCGTGATGGTGCGGGAAGGGGCCTACGGTTGCGGAGCGACCACCTGGCAGGTGGTGCGGGACCACATCGTGCCCTATTCGAGTGCCGGGATCATGACCGGGGTGATCATCGGCATGGCCCGGGCCATCGGTGAGACGGCCCCGATCATCACCATCGGCGCTTTGACCTTCATTGCCTTTTTGCCCACGCCGCCCTTTGTCGGGGATCCTCCGGCAGGCCTCTTCGACTGGCTGTTCTCTCCCTTTACCGTGATGCCCATCCAGATGTTCAACTGGACATCCCGGCCCGAGGCGGCCTTCCAGGAAAATGCCGCCGCCGCTGGCTTCATCCTGGTCTTCATGACCTTGCTGATGAATGGCACTGCCATCTGGCTGCGCTATCGGATGCGCAAGAACATCAATTGGTAAGTCGATAAATCAACTGGATGAAATCCATGAGCGAAATTCAAGTACAACAGCCTGTTCTCAAAGCCGAATCGAAGGATCTGAGCTTCTACTACGGCAACTTTCAGGCTCTCAAGGGCATCACCATGCCGGTCTATGAAAACAAGGTGACCGCCCTGATCGGCCCTTCCGGCTGTGGTAAATCCACTTTCCTGCGCTGCTTCAACCGCATGCATGATCTCTACCCCGGCAATCGTTACGAGGGCGGCGGCATCGAGTTCCATCCGGATCGCACGAATCTGCTGTCCCCCGATGTCGATCCCATCGAAGTGCGCATGCGCATCTCCATGGTGTTCCAGAAACCCAATCCCTTTCCCAAGTCCATTTACGAGAACGTGGCTTATGGGCTGCGGGTGCGGGGCGAGCGTTCCAATTCGGTCATCGACGACAAGGTCGAATCCGCCTTGCGCGGTGCGGCACTCTGGGATGAAGTGAAGGATCGCCTGAAGGAACTGGGCGCCAATCTTTCGGGGGGGCAGCAACAGCGCCTCTGCATCGCCCGGGCCTTGGCCACCGATCCTGAACTGCTGCTGTTCGATGAGCCCACCTCTGCCCTGGACCCCATTGCCACCGCCAGCATCGAGGAACTGATTACCGAGTTGAAGAGCAGGGTCACCATCCTCATCGTGACCCACAACATGCAGCAGGCGGCCCGGGTGTCGGACTACACCGCTTACATGTATATCGGTGAGCTGGTCGAGTATGGGGTGACCGATGAAATCTTCATCAAGCCCAAGAAAAAGCAGACCGAGGATTACATCACCGGTCGCTTTGGCTGATTCATCCCGTTTGATCAAGAGGAAAGGGCTCGGCGCCTGGCTGAGCCCTTTCCTTTCTTGACCATGGTTTCTGCTGGCCGATATAATCCGGCGTCTTAGTCTGCAGGTGCCCTGAATGCGTCGCCAGCCATTGGTAGCCGGTAACTGGAAAATGAATGGAAGCCTGTCTGCCAATCAGGCTCTGGTTGCGGCGCTCCTGGCCTCTCGTCAGGGGATGGAGCAGGTGGAGATTGCAGTCTGTGTTCCTTATCCTTATCTGGATCAGGTTTCCCGGCTGGTGCAAGGCAGTTGGCTTGCCTTGGGGGCGCAGGATGTGAGCGCCCATGCGGCAGGTGCTTATACCGGCGAAGTGGCGGCGGGCATGTTGCAGGATTTTGCCTGTCGTTATGTTATAGTCGGTCATTCAGAGCGACGTACCCTGCATGCAGAGACCGATGTGCTGGTGTCTGCCAAGTTTGCGGCAGTGCAGGGAGCGGGAATGGTGCCCGTGCTGTGTCTGGGGGAAACCCTGGCAGAGCATCAGGCGGGAGCGACCCTGGCTGTATTGTTCCGGCAACTGGATGCCGTGCTGGCAGAGCACGGGGTTGGGGCGATGACTTCCTGCGTGCTGGCTTATGAGCCGGTCTGGGCGATCGGAACGGGGCTGAGCGCATCACCCGGGCAGGCCCAGGAAGTGCATCAGGCGCTGCGGCGGCATGTGGCGGCCCTGGATGAGCAAGTCGCAGCAGGCTTGCAGATTGTTTATGGCGGAAGCGTCAAGGCGGATAATGCAGCGCAGCTGTTTGCCCAGCCGGATATCGATGGCGGTTTGATCGGTGGTGCTTCCTTGAATGCAAAAGACTTCCTGGCGATCTGCCAGGCGGCAAATTACTGAAGAATTCCATGAACTGGTTATTTTCCCTGGTTTTGACAATCCATATCCTGGTAGGACTGGCGATCATCGGCCTCGTGCTGATGCAGCATGGTAAAGGCGCGGACATGGGGGCGGCATTCGGTAGCGGGGCTTCTGGCAGCCTTTTTGGCTCGTCCGGTTCTGCCAACTTCCTCAGTCGCAGCACGGCTGTTCTGGCGACGGTTTTCTTCATTACCAGCCTGGTTCTGGCCTATGTTGCATCAAATGCGCCAAAAACCTCTGGAGGTGTGATGCAGGACGCGGTACAATCCGCGCCGGTTCCGCAGTCAGTCGCTGTGCCTGAAACACAGGCGGGTGCTGGCTCCAAAGAAAAAGACATTCCCCGGTAATCGGGTGCGGGGCTCGGGCCTCATACGATTCCAGCCGACGTGGTGAAATTGGTAGACACGCTATCTTGAGGGGGTAGTGGCGCAAGCTGTGCGAGTTCGAGTCTCGCCGTCGGCACCAGATGCAATACGGATGGTTTTTCGAGCGGATGGTTTTTCGAGCTGTCCTCGAGCTGTCCTTGAACTGTCCATTTCTTACTAACGAGTGCGGCCGATCATGCTGGAAAATTATTTTCCGATTTTGATGTTCATCCTGGTAGGTCTGGCGGTAGGTGCGTTGCCGGTGCTGATAGGGTGGCTTGTTGCTCCGAATCATCCTGATCCGGAAAAGCTCTCTCCGTATGAGTGCGGTTTCGAGGCTTTCGAAGATGCGCGCATGAAGTTCGACGTGCGCTACTACCTGATTGCCATCATCTTCATTCTGTTTGACCTGGAAATTGCCTTCCTCTTTCCCTGGGCGACGGTCTACAAGGATATCGTGGCGAGCGAACCCATGAAGTTCTTTGGCTTCATCGAGGTTGCTATTTTCCTTACCATCATCCTGGTGGGTGATGCCTATGCCTGGGCCAAGGGCGCCCTGGATTGGGAGTGATTCATGTCGATTGAAGGCGTTCTTCAGGAAGGTTTTGTCACCACCACGGCTGACAAGCTCATCAATTACATGCGCACCGGATCGATGTGGCCGATGAGCTTCGGTCTGGCCTGCTGTGCGGTGGAGATGATTCATGCGGGCTGCGCCCGTTACGATCTCGACCGCTTTGGCGTGTTGTTCCGCCCGTCGCCGCGCCAGTCGGATGTGATGATCGTCGCCGGTACCCTGACCAACAAGATGGGCCCTGCCCTGCGCAAGGTGTATGACCAGATGGCGGAACCCCGCTGGGTGATCTCCATGGGTTCCTGCGCCAATGGTGGTGGCTATTATCACTACTCCTATTCGGTGGTGCGTGGTTGCGACCGGATCGTGCCGGTGGATATCTATGTGCCCGGTTGCCCTCCGACGGCGGAGGCCTTGATCTACGGCATCATCCAGCTGCAGAACAAGATCCGTCGTACCAGTACCATTGCCCGCTAACATCATCAGGCTATCGACATGTCCGTAAAGCTGGAAAGACTCAGTCAACACCTGGAAAAGCATCTGGGTGAGCGCATCAAGAACCTGACCCTCGCATTGGGTGAGGCAACGATCGAAGTGGCGGCTGCCGACTATCTCCCGGTCATGCTGAAGCTGCGCGATGAGCCTGAACTGGGCTTCGAAGAATTGATCGACCTGTGCGGCGTGGATTATTCCACTTATGCCGAAAACTGGTCTGGCCGCCGCTATGCCGCGGTAAGTCATCTGCTTTCGATGGCCAATAACTGGCGTTTGCGGGTGCGTGTTTTTGCCGAGGATGACGGCTTCCCGGTCGTGGCCTCCATATGTCCGGTCTGGAATTCTGCCAATTGGTATGAGCGCGAAGCTTTTGATCTGTTTGGCATCATGTTTGAAGGTCACGAAGATCTGCGCCGCATCCTCACGGATTACGGCTTTATTGGCCACCCCTTCCGCAAGGATTTCCCCATCTCGGGTCACGTGGAAATGCGATATGACCCGGATGAAGGGCGTGTCATTTACCAGCCCGTGACCATCGAGCCACGGGAAAATACGCCGCGTATCCGGCGTGAAGCTGCTTATGGGGATGTGAGCCATGGCTGATATCCGTAACTACACCATGAACTTTGGTCCCCAGCATCCGGCTGCCCATGGTGTGCTGCGCTTGGTGCTGGAGCTCGATGGTGAAGTGGTCGAGCGGGCGGATCCCCACATCGGCCTGCTGCACCGCGCCACCGAAAAGCTGGCGGAAACTCGTACCTGGGTTCAGTCCGTGCCCTACATGGATCGGCTGGACTATGTGTCCACCATGAGCAATGAACATGCTTACTGCATGGCCGTGGAAAAGATGCTGGGCATCGAGGTTCCGGAGCGCGCTCTTTATGTCCGCACCATGTTCGATGAGGTGACCCGGATCTTGAATCATCTGCTCTGGGTTGGCTGTCATGCCCTGGACGTGGGGGCCATGTCCATGGCGCTGTATACCTTCCGGGAACGTGAAGATCTCATGGATGCCTACGAGGCGGTCTGTGGCGCCCGTCTGCACGCCGCTTATTACCGTCCGGGGGGAGTGTATCGGGATCTGCCCGATCGCATGCCTCAGTACGAAGTATCCAAGTGGAAGAACGCTGCCACCGTGAAGGCCTTCAACGAAAATCGGCAAGGCTCCCTGCTCGATTTTCTGGAAGACTTCACCAACCGATTCCCCAAATATCACGGTGAGTACCACACCCTCCTGACCGATAACCGGATCTGGAAGCAGCGTCTGGTGAATATCGGTGTGGTGAGCCCCGAGCGTGCCCGGCAGCTGGGCTTTACGGGGGCCATGCTGCGCGGTTCCGGTATCGAATGGGATTTGCGCAAGAAGCAGCCCTATGCGGCCTACGACAAGGTGGATTTCGATGTGCCGGTCGGTGTCAATGGCGATTCCTACGATCGCTATCTGGTGCGCATGGAAGAAATGCTGCAGTCGAACAAGATCATCAAGCAATGTATCGACTGGTTGCGCAAGAACCCTGGTCCGGTCATTACCGACAACCACAAGGTGGCGCCCCCTTCGCGTGAAGCCATGAAGAGCAACATGGAAGAGTTGATTCACCATTTCAAGCTGTTCTCTGAAGGTATCCAGGTGCCGGCCGGCGAGGCCTATGCCGCCGTGGAACACCCCAAGGGTGAGTTCGGGATCTATTTCATCTCGGATGGGGCCAACAAGCCTTACCGGATGAAGATCCGGGCTCCGGGCTTTGCCCACCTGGCCGCCATGGACGAAATGTCCCGCGGTCACATGATTGCCGACGTCGTTACGATCATCGGTTCCCAGGACATCGTTTTTGGCGAGATCGACCGCTAATGTTTACCGCTGAGACGCTCCAGAAATTCGACCGCGAGGTCGCCAAATATCCGGCCGACCAGAAACAGTCTGCCGTCATGGCCTGCCTGGCCCTGGCACAGGAAGAACAGGGCTGGCTGCCGGCCGAGGCCATCGAGGCGGTGGCCAATTACCTGGGCATGCCGCCCATGGCAGCCATGGAGGTGGCCACCTTCTACAACATGTATGACCTGCAGCCGGTCGGCAAGTACAAGCTGACCGTGTGCACCAATCTGCCCTGCGCCTTGTCCGGTGGCTACCATGCCGGCGAGTACCTGCAGCACAAGCTTGGCATCGGCTACGGCGAGACGACTGCCGACGGCAAATACACCCTCAAGGAAGGGGAATGCATGGGAGCCTGTGGCGATGCACCGGTGATGCTGGTCAACAACCGCAGCATGTGTTCCTTCATGTTGCCTGAACAGATCGACAAGCTGCTGGAGGAACTCAAGTAATGGCTATCCTCGGCGCAATCCATCCGGTCCTGATGGCCGGTCTCGATGGTGACAACACCTGGCATCTGAAGGATTACGTGGCCCGTGGCGGTTACGAAATGCTGAAGAAAATCCTGACGGAGAAGATGCCTCAAGAGCAGGTGATCGCTGAAGTCAAGGCGTCCGTCCTGCGGGGCCGGGGGGGAGCAGGCTTTCCTACGGGCCTCAAGTGGAGCTTCATGCCCCGCTCCTTCCCGGGCGACAAGTATGTGGTATGCAATACCGACGAGGGCGAACCGGGCACCTTCAAGGACCGGGACATCGTCCGCTACAACCCCCATGCCGTGATCGAGGGCATGGCGATTGCCGCCTATGCCATGGGTGCGACCCGGGGTTACAACTACATCCACGGCGAAATCTGGGAAATGTACCGGCGCTTCGAAGCCGCGCTGGACGAAGCCCGGGCCGCCGGCTTCATCGGCCAGGACATCCTGGGCTCCGGCTTCGGCTTCGAACTCTTTGCCCACCATGGCTACGGGGCCTATATCTGCGGTGAAGAAACCGCCCTGCTCGAATCCATCGAGGGCAAGAAGGGGCAGCCTCGCTTCAAGCCGCCGTTCCCCGCCTCCTTCGGCCTCTATGGCAAGCCCACCACCATCAACAACACGGAAACCTTCGCTGCCATCCCCTTCATCCTGAAGATGGGCGGCGAGAATTTCCTGAATCTGGGCAAGCCCAACAACGGCGGCACCAAGCTCTTTTCCGTTTCCGGCCACGTGAATCGTCCCGGCAACTACGAGATTCCCCTGGGGACGCCGTTTTCCACCTTGCTGGAAATGTGCGGCGGCATGCGCGGGGGTCGCAAGTTGAAGGCCGTCATTCCCGGGGGCTCTTCCTCCCCCGTGGTGCCCGGTGCCGTGATGATGGATGCCACGATGGATTACGACTCCATCAGCAAGGCGGGCTCCATGCTCGGTTCCGGTGCCGTGATCGTCATGGACGAGACTACCTGCATGGTGAAGGCCCTGGATCGCCTGTCCTTCTTCTACTACGAAGAATCCTGCGGCCAATGCACCCCCTGCCGGGAGGGCACGAACTGGCTCTACAAGGTGGTGCACCGCATCGAAAACGGCCAGGGCCGTCCCGATGATCTGGACTTGCTGTCCAGCGTCACCACCAACATCATGGGGCGCACCATCTGCGCGCTGGGTGATGCCGCTTCCATGCCCGTGCAGAGCTTCATCAAGCACTTCCGGGACGAGTTTGCGTACCACATCGAACACAAGACCTGCCTGGTGCCGAAGGACGTGCAATGGGCAGGGAGCGGCTTCCATGAAGTTCCGGCTTGATGGTTGTCTGTTAAATCGCGTTTCAAGGTAGCGACATGCTAGAAATCGAAATCGACGGCAAGAAAGCGCAAGTGCCTGATGGCAGTACGGTGATGGATGCCGCCCAGCAAATGGGCGTCTACATTCCGCACTTTTGCTATCACAAGAAGCTTTCCATTGCTGCTAATTGCCGGATGTGTCTGGTCCAGGTAGAGAAGGCCCCCAAGCCCCTGCCAGCCTGCGCCACCCCGGTGACCAACGGCATGAAGGTGTTCACCCATTCCGACCTGGCGGTCCAGGCCCAGAAGGGGGTGATGGAATTCCTGTTGATCAATCACCCGCTTGATTGCCCCATCTGTGATCAAGGCGGGGAGTGCCAATTGCAGGACCTGGCCGTCGGTTATGGTGGCATGCAGAGCCGTTACCAGGAAGAAAAGCGCGTGGTGTTCCACAAGGATGCAGGTCCGCTGATCTCCATGGAGGAGATGAGCCGCTGCATCCACTGCACCCGCTGTGTCCGCTTCGGCCAGGAAATTGCCGGCATCATGGAGCTGGGCATGGTCAACCGGAACATGCATTCCGAGATCACCACCTTCGTGGGCCGGTCGGTGGATTCCGAGCTGTCCGGCAACATGATCGACCTGTGCCCGGTCGGCGCCCTCACTTCCAAGCCTTTCCGTTACACCGCCCGTTCCTGGGAACTGCAGCGTCGCCGTTCCGTCAGCCCCCATGATTCCCTGGGAGCCAACCTGATCGTGCAGGTCAAGCATGATCAGGTGATGCGCGTACTGCCCCGTGAGAACGAGGCCGTCAATGAATGCTGGATTTCCGACAAGGAGCGCTTTAGCTATCAGGCCCTGAATTCCGATCAGCGCCTGACCAAGCCCATGGTGAAGCAGGGCGGGGAATGGCGCGAAGTGCCCTGGAACGTGGCTCTCGACTATGTGGCCCACGGCCTCAAGGATATTTCCCGCGAATTCGGGGGGGATGCCCTGGCCGCTTTGGCGGCTCCCCATGCCACCGTGGAAGAACTCTTTTTGCTGCAAAAGCTGATGCAGGCCCTGGGTTCCGGCAACGTGGACCATCGCCCCCGCCAGCAGGATTTCGCCAGTGACGGCAAGCGCATCGGCACCCCTTGGCTGGGCATGCGCCTGGCCGAGCTCAACAATCTCGATGCCGCGCTGGTGGTGGGCTCCTTCCTGCGCAAGGATCACCCCCTGATGGCTCAGCGCCTGCGTCAGGCCGTCCGCAAGGGCGGTGCCGCCCTGAGCCTGATCGATCTGTCCGCCGACGATCAGCGGGTGCCTCTGCATGCCCGCCTGACCGTGGCTCCCAGCCAGCTGGCCCAGGCCCTGGCCGCTGTGGTCAAGGCTGCCGCCCAGCAGAAGGGTGTCGCCGTTCCGGCTGGCCTGGAAAATATCCAGGTCTGCGAACAGGCCGAGGCCATGGCCCGGAGCCTGATCGAAGGCGGGAAAAAGGCCGTGTTCCTGGGCAATGCCGCCCAGCAGTCGGCCGCCGCCACCCAGCTGCATGTCCTGGGCCTGCAACTGGCCCGGATCACCGGTGCGACTTTCGGTTTTCTTTGCGAAGCGGCCAACAGCGTCGGCGGCCAACTGGCCTGGGCCCTGCCTACCGGCGCCAACGCCCGGCAGATGTTCGAACAGCCCCGCAAGGGTTATGTGCTGATGGGCGTGGAGCCGGAATTCGATTGCGCCAATCCGCAACTGGCCCTGGCTGCCCTGGAGCAGGCCAGGATGGTGGTGATGTTCTCCGCCTTCAAGCACGAGCCTGCCCTGGCCTACGCCGATGTGCTCTTGCCCATGGCGCCCTTTACTGAAACTTCCGGCACTTTCGTCAATGCCGAAGGCCGCATTCAGAGTTTCACCGGCGTGGTGCGTCCTGCGGGCGATGCCCGTCCGGCCTGGAAGATTCTTCGCGTGCTGGGCAATGTCCTGAATCTGGAAGGTTTTGATTTCAACAGCAGCGAAGAAGTGCGCGACCAGGTGCTGGGAGCCGCCGCCGAATTCGCCACCGGCCTGGATAATGGCCTGAATGGCACCCTGAATGGCGGAGCCATCCCGCAGGGCGGGGCAGGGCAGGGTCTGGAACGTGTCGCCGATGTGCCCATCCACTTTGCCGACCCCATCGCCCGTCGTGCGCCGGCCTTGCAGAAAACCCGCGATGCCGCAGCCCCGTCTGCACGCATCGCAGCCGCTACCTTGGCCCAGCTTGGCTTGAAGGCCGGTGACAAGGTCAGGGTGCGGCAGGGGCAGGGCGTAGCCGAACTGCTTGCTGTTCTGGATGAAGGGGTACCCGCTGGCTGTGTGCGTGTGGCTGCGGCTCATGCCAGTACGGCTGCCCTGGGCGAAATGTTTGGTGCCATCACCGTGGAGCGTGCCTGATGGATACTTTGATGCAATGGGGTACAGGCGTGTTTGGCACGACCTGGTCGGCTGTCTGGGTCCTGATCAAGATCGTGCTGATCGTGCTTCCCCTGCTGCTGGGGGTGGCCTACCTTACCTATTTTGAACGTAAGGTGATCGGTTACATGCAGGTGCGGATCGGCCCCAACCGGGTTGGCCCCCTCGGCTTGATACAGCCCATCGCCGACGGGGTGAAGCTGCTGCTGAAGGAAATCGTGATCCCCACCGGGGCCAATCGTTTCCTGTTCGTGATCGCTCCCATGCTCTCTCTGGCACCGGCCCTGGCAGCCTGGGCCGTGGTGCCTTTCACCGATACCCTGGTATTGGCCAATATCGACGCCAGCCTGCTCTACATTCTGGCCATCGGTTCCATGGGGGTTTACGGTGTGGTACTGGCGGGCTGGGCGTCAAATTCCAAGTATGCCTTCCTGGGTGCCATGCGGGCTGCGGCGCAGATCGTGTCCTACGAAATCGCCATGGGCTTTGCCCTGGTGGTGGTGCTGATGGTGTCCGGCAGCCTGAATCTGGTGGATATCGTGCATGCTCAGCAAAAGGGCACTTTCGCCGACATGGGCCTGAACTTCCTGTCCTGGAACTGGTTGCCGCTCCTGCCCCTGTTTGTGGTGTATTTCATTTCCGGCATTGCGGAAACCAACCGTGCTCCCTTCGACGTGGCCGAAGGGGAGTCCGAGATCGTGGCCGGTTTCCATGTGGATTATTCCGGCATGGCGTTTGCCGTGTTCTTCCTGGCCGAATACACCGAGATGATCCTGATTGCGGCACTGACCAGTCTCTTGTTCCTGGGCGGCTGGTCCTCTCCGGTGGCTTTCCTGCCGGACGGTATGGTCTGGATGCTGGCCAAGATGTGTTTCATGCTGTTCTTCTTCCTCTGGTTCCGGGCCACATTCCCCCGTTATCGTTATGATCACATCATGCGCCTGGGCTGGAAGGTGTTCATTCCGCTGACGGTGGTGTGGCTGTTTGTCGTCGGCATCTGGATGCTGTCCCCCTTGAATATCTGGAAGTGAGGCAAGAGCCATGGGTGCAATGAAGGAAATCTTCAACAGCCTCCTGCTCAAGGAGTTGCTAAAGGGCATGTCGGTGACCGGGCGTTATTTCTTTGCCCGCAAGATCACCGTGCAATACCCGGAGGAAAAGACGCCGCAAAGCTTCCGCTTCCGCGGACTGCATGCCCTGCGTCGTTACCCCAATGGGGAAGAGCGCTGTATCGCCTGCAAGTTGTGCGAGGCTATCTGTCCGGCCCTGGCCATCACCATCGAGGCTGAGCCGCGCGATGATGGTTCGCGCCGCACGACCCGCTACGACATCGACCTGACCAAATGCATCTTCTGCGGCTTCTGCGAGGAGGCCTGCCCGGTCGATGCCATCGTGGAAACCCGGGTGCTTGAGTACCACGGAGAGAAGCGGGGCGACCTCTACTACACCAAGGCCATGCTGCTGGCCAATGGTGACCGTTACGAATCCCAGATCGCGGCTGACCGCGCGCTGGATGCCAAATACCGCTGACAGGGCCTGATGATGGATTTCAAGACCACTGTATTTTTCTTTTTGTCGGCGATGCTGATCTTCGCTGCCCTGCGTGTCATCACGGCCCGTAACCCGGTCCATGCCGTGCTGCACCTGATTCTGGCTTTCTTTACGGCAGCCGGTCTATGGGTGCTGCTGCAGGCCGAGTTCCTGGCCATGGTGCTGGTGATGGTGTACATCGGCGCGGTGATGGTGCTGTTCCTGTTCGTGGTGATGATGCTCGACATCAACCTGGACCAGTTGCGTCAGGGGTTCTGGAGCTACCTGCCTCTGGGCACCGTGATCGGCATCCTGATGGTGATCGAAATGGGGATGGTGCTGGGGAGTCGATATTTCCAGGTGCCCGACTCCGATCTGCCCAATGTGGCCGCCAATGCCTCCAATACCCAGGAACTGGGAGCGCTGCTCTCCACCGACTACGTCTATCCCTTCGAACTGGCAGCGGTCATTTTGCTGGTGGCCGTCATTGCGGCCGTGGCGCTGACCTTCCGGGGCCCGAAGAAGACGCGTTATACCAACCCGGCGGATCAGATTCGCGTCAAGGCAGCTGATCGGATGCGCATCGTCAAGATGCCGGTGGAAAAACAGGATTAAATTTTTGCTGCTGCGCCTGCCGGCGTAGCAGTACTGAGACTACGGGAGGTACCTTGCTTAGCTTGTCCCACTTTCTGATTCTGGGCGCGATTCTATTTGCGATCAGCATCGTCGGCATCTTCCTGAACCGGAAGAACCTGATCGTGCTCCTGATGGCCATCGAGCTGATGCTCTTGTCGGTCAACATGAATTTTGTGGCCTTCTCCCGCTACATGCAGGACCCGAACGGGCAGTTGTTCGTGTTCTTCATTCTGGCGGTGGCGGCGGCTGAAGCGGCGGTTGGTCTGGCCATTCTGGTCTTGCTGTTCCGTAATCTGAAGACCATCCATGTGGATGACCTGAATCATCTGAAGGGCTGATGGACATGGAAATGCAGAAACTCTATTTGCTCGTGGCCCTGGCTCCCCTGTTTGGATCCGCGGTGGCGGGTCTGCTATGCCGGGTGATCCCGCGCTGGCTGGCCCATACCGTCACCATTGCCGGGGTGGCGGTGTCCTTCATCGGTTCCGTACTGGTGTTCCAGGACGTGATGGCGGGCAATACCTTCAATGGCAACGTATATACCTGGATGACCACGGGCGCTTACAGCTTTCACGTGGGCTTTCTGATCGACTCCCTGACGGCTACCATGATGCTGGTGGTGACCTTCGTCTCCCTGATGGTGCATATCTATACCATCGGCTACATGCAGGATGACCCGGGCTACAACCGTTTCTTCAGCTATATCTCGTTGTTTACCTTCTCCATGCTGATGCTGGTGATGAGCAACAACTTCATGCAGCTCTTCTTTGGCTGGGAAGCCGTGGGCCTGGTGTCCTATCTGCTCATCGGTTTCTGGTTTACCCGTCCCTCCGCCATTTACGCCAACATGAAGGCCTTCCTGGTCAACCGGGTCGGTGACTTCGGCTTCATCCTGGGCATTGGTCTGGTTCTGGCCCACTTCGGCTCCCTGGATTACGCTGCGGTATTTGCCAAGGCCCCCGAGTTGGCTGATGCCACCCTCAACATCTGGGGTGAGCAGGAATGGTCTCTGCTGACCGTAACCTGCATCTGCCTGTTCATCGGCGCCATGGGCAAGTCCGCCCAGGTTCCCTTGCATGTCTGGCTGCCGGACTCCATGGAAGGCCCAACGCCCATTTCCGCCCTGATCCACGCGGCAACGATGGTGACGGCGGGCATCTTCATGGTGTCCCGCATGTCTCCCCTGTTTGAAATGTCCACGACCGCGCTGTCCGTGGTGATGGTGATTGGCGCCATTACTGCGCTTTTCATGGGCTTCCTGGGCATCATCCAGAATGACATCAAGCGGGTCGTGGCGTACTCCACCTTGTCCCAATTGGGGTACATGACCGTGGCGCTGGGCGCTTCCGCCTATTCCGTGGCCATCTTCCACCTGATGACTCACGCCTTCTTCAAGGCCCTGCTGTTCCTTGGTGCGGGCTCCGTGATCATCGGCATGCACCACGATCAGGACATCCGCAACATGGGGGGGCTGCGCAAGTACATGCCCATTACCTGGATGACCACTCTGATTGCCTCCCTGGCGCTGATTGGCACTCCTTTCTTTTCAGGCTTTTATTCCAAGGATTCCATCATTGAAGCGGTGGCTTTCTCCGATATTCCAGGTTCAGGTTTTGCATACTTTGCCGTGCTGGCAGGAGTCTTTGTCACCGCCTTTTATTCCTTCCGCATGTATTTCCTCGTCTTCCACGGCGAGGAACGCTTCGGTAAGTCCCTTCATGGTGACCACCAGGGCGATCACGATGATGAAGAGGCCGCAAGCGACCATCATCACGGTCTTGCACCGGGCCAGAAACCTCATGAAAGTCCCTGGGTCATTACGTTGCCCCTCGTGCTTCTGGCCATTCCCTCGGTCATCATTGGTTACATCGGGGTGGGTCCCATGGTATTCGGAGAGTTCTTCGAAGGGGTGATTCATGTGGATGAAGCCGCGCATGGCGGGATGGCGGAGTTGCATCACCATTTTCAGGGTGCAACTGCCATGGCGCTGCATGCTGTCCAGACGGCACCGTTCTGGCTGGCACTGTCCGGTGTGGTCGTTTCCTGGTTCTTCTACATGAAGCGTCCCGATATTCCTGCTGCGATTCAGCGTCGTTTTTCCGGCATCTATACGATTCTGGAAAATAAATACTACTTTGACAAAATCAACGAAACTGTCTTTGCTGGTGGAGCACTCCTTCTTGGGCGTGGTCTCTGGCGGGGTGGGGACGTAGCAGTGATCGATGGCCTGCTGGTCAACGGTTCTGCCAAACTCGTCGGCTGGGTCGCCGCGGTGATACGTTGTACCCAGACCGGTTATGTCTATCACTACGCTTTCACCATGATCATCGGCCTGTTGCTGCTGCTGACCCTTTGGGTTCGCGTCTAAGGTAGAACGGCAAGGAAAAACATGTCTTATCCCCTGCTTTCTCTCGCTATCTGGATTCCGGTCTTTGCTGGGCTTCTTGTCCTGGCAACCGGCTCTGATCGCAATGCTCCCACGTCCCGCGTTCTTGCTCTGTTTGGCGCCGTGCTTGGGTTGCTCGTGACCATTCCTCTTTATACCGGCTTTGATACCACCACCAGCGCCATGCAGTTTGTGGAACTGGGAAGCTGGATTCCGAGGTTCAATATCAACTATCACCTGGGGGTGGATGGCATTTCCATGCTGTTCATCATCCTCAACAGCTTCATCACCATCCTGGTGGTGCTGGCCGGTTGGCAGGTGATCGATAACAAGGTTGCTCAATACAACGCGGCATTCCTGATCATGTCGGGCTTGATGAACGGCATCTTCTCCGCTCTGGACGGAGTGCTGTTCTATGTCTTCTTCGAAGCCTCCCTGATTCCCCTGTATCTGATCATCGGCATCTGGGGCGGACCGAACCGGGTGTATGCTGCCATCAAGTTCTTCCTCTACACCCTGCTGGGTTCCCTGCTCCTTCTGGTGGCCTTGCTGTACCTCTTCATTCACTCGGGAGGGTCCTTCGCGATTCTCGACTGGCACCAGCTGCCGCTTGAGATGAATGCCCAGATCTGGATTTTCCTGGCCTTCATGATTGCGTTTGCTGTCAAAATCCCGATGTTCCCGGTGCATACCTGGCTGCCCGATGCGCACGTAGAAGCGCCTACTGGTGGATCTGTAGTCCTGGCGGCAATCGCACTCAAGCTGGGCGCCTATGGATTCCTGCGCTTCAACCTGCCCATCGCGCCCGATGCTTCTCACGAGTTGTCCGGCCTCGTGATTGCCCTGTCCTTGATCGCAGTGGTGTATATCGGATTCATTGCATTGATCCAGGCAGACATGAAAAAACTGGTCGCCTATTCCTCGATCGCCCACATGGGCTTCGTGACGCTTGGCTTCTTCATGTTCAGTGCCATGGCGCTCGAAGGGGCATTGGTGCAGATGATTTCCCATGGTTTCGTTTCAGCCGCCATGTTCCTTTGCATTGGAGTCCTCTACGACCGCATGCATAGCCGTCAGATTGCCGACTACGGCGGTGTGGTAAACACCATGCCCAAGTTCGCGGCCTTTTTCATGCTGTTTGCCATGGCCAATGCCGGCTTGCCAGCCACCTCAGGCTTTGTGGGCGAATTCATGGTGATCCTGGCGGCGGTCAAGTTCAATTTCTGGGTGGCCTTCGGCGCGGCTTCCACCATGATCCTGGGGGCCGCCTACACGCTGTGGATGTACAAGCGGGTGATTTTTGGCGACATTGCCAACGACCATGTGCGCGAACTGGCTGACATCAATGGCCGTGAGTTTCTCATCCTGCTCATGCTGGCGCTCTGTGTGCTCGGCATGGGTCTTTATCCGCAACCGTTTACGGAGGTAATGCATGCTTCGGTCAATGACCTCCTCCGTCACGTTGCCATCACCAAGATTCAATAATCGGTAGCCGACATGTTCAACGATTTTGTCGCCCCCAGCCTGTACCCCGCTGCGCCGGAAATTTTTCTGCTGACCATGGCATGTGTGATCCTGCTGCTGGATCTCGGAGTCAAGAGTCCCCGGCGTACGCTGACCTTTGTCCTGACCCAGCTGACCCTGCTCGGTTGTGCGGCAATCACCGTGCTGACCAGCAATGTGGATGTGGTTTTCACCTTCAGCAACATGTTTGTTGATGACATGATGGCCGACTTCCTCAAACTGACGGTCTATCTCACCGTGGTGCTGGTGTTGTTCTACTCCCGGGAATACATCCAGGAGCGCCAGTCGATTCCCAAGGGTGAGTATTACGTGCTGGCCCTGCTGTCCACCCTGGGCATGATGGTGATGATCTCGGCCAATCATTTCCTGACCCTGTATCTGGGCCTCGAAATGATGTCCTTGGCGCTCTATGCCATGGTGGCGCTGAATCGTTCTTCAGCCGTTTCCACCGAAGCGGCCATGAAGTATTTCATCCTGGGAGCCCTGGCTTCCGGAATGCTGCTCTACGGTATGTCCATGATCTATGGCGCTACGGGGAGTCTCGAAATCACGGCCGTGGCAGAGCGCCTCTATACCCACTCCGCCGATAGCAGCGTGCTGGTGTTCGGTATTGTCTTCCTGGTGGCGGGCCTCGCCTTCAAGCTGGGGGTGGTGCCTTTCCACATGTGGGTGCCGGATGTCTATCACGGTGCGCCGACCTCCGTGACCCTGTTTATCGGCTCGGCGCCCAAGCTGGCTGCCTTTGCCATCGTGATGCGTCTGCTGGTGAACGGGCTCATTACCCAGGCGGCTGACTGGCAATCCATGCTGATCGTCCTGTCGGTACTGTCCATGGCCATCGGTAACCTGGTTGCCATTGTCCAGACCAACATCAAGCGCATGCTGGCCTATTCCGCCATCTCCCACATGGGCTTCATGCTGCTGGGGATCGTGACGGGAGTGGTGGGTGGAGACGCTCGTTTCGCCCTGAACGCCTATAGCTCTTCCATGTTCTACGTGGTGACCTATGTGCTGACCACCCTGGCGGCTTTCGGGCTGATCATGCTGCTCTCCAAGGCGGGCTTCGAGTCCGATGAACTGGAAGACTTCAAGGGTTTGAACAAGCGCAGCCCCTGGTTTGCCGCGATGATGATGTTCGTGATGTTCTCCATGGCGGGCATTCCCTTCTTTGTGGGCTTCTTTGCCAAATTCTCGGTGCTGCAAGCCGTTGTTGCGGCCGGGTACTACTGGCTGGCTGTGGCGGCCGTCCTCTTCTCCCTGATTGGTGCCTTTTATTACCTGCGTGTCGTCAAGCTCATGTACTTTGATGCGCCCCAGAATAACGACCCGATTAAAGGATCTTTCTCGCTCAAGCTGCTGATTTCCGTGAATGGCTTGGCGGTTGCAACTTTTGGCTTGTTCCCGCAGATGCTGATGTCGCTCTGCGCCTACGCTTTGCTGCGATCCTTGTAAGCCATCGAAGATACGCGCCCCGTTGAGCGGGGCGTTTTTCTGGGTGTGCCCGGCAGGGCGCACCCACTTGGGGGAAGTCCCTCTACTTGCCGGGTAAGGGAAGGCTTCAGCCGAACGGCAAGGGTGTCACGAACAGTGAACCCGGAAGAAGCCAAAGCGCTGGCCAGGCGAACAGGAAGCGGATATGGGGCGGCAGTGGAAACTGCCTCATCCGCGCGCCATGGACTCGATGAAGTCCGGACGGATAAAGGCGAGGGCAATTTCACCGGTCTTCAAGCAGCATGGGCCGTGCTGGAACAGTGGCGCCAGCCGCGCTATCCGGCCAGGAAATCCCGTTCAACCTGCAGCTCCCCAGTCTCGCGATCCAGGTGCTCGATCACGGCCTGCGACTTGGCGGATTTTTCCCTATTCCTTTCAGCTGATTGGCCCTGGCTTGGTCGACGGTCAGAAAAACATGAGCGCCGCAGCGTAATTTTTTCAAAAAACCCTCCGCACCGGGTTGACAAGGGATTTGGGTGCTGTAGAATGCGGCCTTCGCTGATGTTGAGGCGGAACAGAAGTTCAGTTTAATCAAAGGGTTAAGCTTTATTTCGGGGCATTGACAGG
>NZ_JBASOH010000018.1:0-2456 GCF_049658005.1 Azovibrio sp.
AACCGGATTGGCCGAGCCGATGAGATTTCAGTGTCGGACGCCCGGGCCAAGGCGCATCAGATGAAGCAGATGGTCACCGAGGGCGGCGACCCCAAGGTGGAGAGCCACCGCTTCAAGGATGTGCCGACCTTTGGGGATTTCGTGGCCGAGCGCTATCTGCCCTACGCCAAAACGAGGAAGCGCAGTTGGGAGACGGATGAGACGATGCTGCGCAATCACCTGCTGCCGGTGTTTGCCGATTTCCGGATGAACCGGATCACCCGCTCCGATGTGGTGGCCTTCCACCACACGGTGTTCGAGAAGGGTTACGCGGCCGGCACCTGCAACCGGATGATCGTGCTGATGAAGTTCATCTACAACTGCGCGATCCGCTGGGACATCCTGCCACCCAAGAGCAACCCCTGCGATGGCGTCGAGCCCTTTGAGGATCACGGGGCGCGCGAGCGTTACCTGTCACAGGAGGAAGTGGGCCGATTGTTTGATGAGCTGGACACCAACCGCAATGTGCAGGTCGGCCAGGTGATCCGGCTGCTGCTCTACACCGGGGCGAGGAAGCGGGAGATCCTGGACGCCCGGTGGGACGAGATTGATTTCAATCGCCGGATGCTGACGGTGCCAGCAATGCGGTCGAAGTCGAAGAAGCCGCGCCACATTCCGCTGTCGGACGCGGCGCTGGAATTACTGCAGGCGCTGCCCCGGCAGGAGGACATCCCCTGGGTGTTCTTCAATCCGAAGACGAAGAAACCGCCCGTGTCGATCTTCTACGCCTGGGACTCGATCCGGAAGAAGGTGGGACTGGGCGAGGTGCGGCTGCACGACCTGCGCCACAGCTACGCGAGTTTCCTGGTCAATGCCGGACGGTCGCTGTACGAGGTGCAGAAACTGCTCGGCCATCATGATCCGAAGGTGACGATGCGCTATGCACACCTCTCGCCGCAGGCGATGTTGGACGGTCAATGTGGTGGGGAATGTCGTAGGGCGGAGGCCGGTGGTGGCGGCGAATCAGACGGTAGTGGCGGTGGCCACCCTGTGACGGCCAAGCCCGACAAGGCACGACAGAGGCGCGACATATGGCTGTCGCGCTTTTGCTTTATGTCCTCAGCCGCCCGACCAGGGATTCAGCCAACTCGATGAATACTGCTCTGGCCTCGGCAAACGTCACCGGCTCTCCGAACACCAGTTCATCAACGAAGCGAAGGTAATCGCGCTCGAAGGCATCAGCCTCGTGGTGCAGGGCATCCAGTACCACACGCATCTGCCCCACGGGGTCTTGCTCGAACTCTGGATATTGGTTGCGGTATTGCACCGCGTCGCCAGTGACCATGACCGCAAAGTGTTCGTGCGGCAGCATCAGTTCTTCACGCCCTCGGGCAATGGCTCTCACATCGTAGAGGTGACGGACCAAGCGGTCGTCGTAGTCGGCACGATTGCGACCGGCGCGGGCTTCTGCCGTTCGGCGCAGGAAGGACAGCACCTTTTCAGCGAGGGTCTCCTCGACGCTGATGCACTCCACGTGCAAATCCGTCCTGGGCGCATGGATCAAGACATCCAGCATGGACGCGATGGGCAGCGGTGCCGTGGGCAGCACGGGCGGCCGGGCATTGAGCTCCAACTTGATTTCAGATCGCAGGCTGGCCACCGGCGCAAAGCGGCTCTCGTAATGCAGATTCAGCGAGACGTAGCTGTTCTCGTCCTGGGCGATGATCTCGTCGGCTGGCACCGCAAAGCCGGCCTCCATAAGCGCTGCAGCCAAGCGCTTCTTGAACTGACTGAGCAAGCGGCTACGCGCACTGCGCGACAAACCCTGCGGCAGCACGAGTTTGAAATCGATGTCTTCGGACATCCGCTCGATCAGGCCGTGTGCCTTGGACAGGCAGGTTCCGCCGCAAAACACCAACTGGATGCCATCGCTGTCCACCGCCACGACGGTGCGCAGCACTTCGGTGATCAGCAGGTCTTTTTCGATCACCGCCTCGGCGAGTGCTGTCAGCCCCTCGCCCATCACACTGATGATCAGCTCATGCTCGCGCGCTGTAATTGTTTTCATAGCGCACGGTGCTGATGCCGACGGTGATCTTGCGGGAAATACGGCGCTGGCCCGTATTGAACGTCGTGCGCACGGGAATTTGTGTGGTCTTGCCCTCGGCGTAGTCAGCCTGGGCGCGGCCCAATTGCACCGGGACGCCCAGTTTCTCCAGCGCCTCCTGCGCCAACTCAGCGAGACTGACGCGCGGCACCGGTTTGCCCGACAGCACGCTTGGGCGTGCTTTAGCGTAGACGCCATAGCCCAGGCGAACGATCTTGCCTGCCTCGATGAGCTCCTTGAGCGCCCGACTGATCTGGCTGGGGCTGCCCATCGCCTCGAAATCGGCGCGCACGACAACCTCGCCCTTGCGCAAGGCGATGGAGCGAACCATCCTGTCTTTGACGCTGAGTCGGCTCATGGCGACCTCCGA
>NZ_JBASOH010000019.1:0-115486 GCF_049658005.1 Azovibrio sp.
GCAAGCCCTATGGCCTGGAGCGGGTCTGCCGGGTGCTCGAATTTCCCCGCTCGACGGTCTATGCGCAGCAGGCGCGGGAGTCGGCCAACGGGGTGGCCTTGCACCCGCAGCGGCGTGGTCCGAAACCGAACCTGAAGGCTGGAACGCTGCACTTAGCTCAACACCCAGAATGCATCGAAGCGGGTTTTCGGATGCATTGAGCCAGATAGAGATCAAGGGGCGAGTGGGTCCTGCCTTGGGAGAGGTCGAGTGACCTTAGGCTTTCTGGGGATATCGTGAATCTTCCAGTATTCCTCCATTTTGCGCGCCACGTCAGGCACGCCAAAAAAACTTCCGGAGGATACGATGCCGATCATGTCCTCCTTGGTCAACCGTGGAGCCTTCGTGTCCTGTAGGGTCTTGAGCAGACTGCCCATCACTGCATCGGGATAATCCTGAAAAAGGGCCGCCAAGCCCGTTCCTTGGTTAACCGACCACACATCGTAGCGCTTGAAAATCCCCGGAGGCAGATGCTTCTGATTCTCTGACACGAGCCACGCCTCATCCTCCTTGAAGGTTCGTGCCATGGCTATCGCTGCGAGGGCCACAGAATAGTCCTTCGGATGAACACCGTGAGTCTCTCCTACCCGCAGCCTATCCGGAGGAACGGCTTGGCGCATCTTCTCCATATTCCAACCTGGGATGCTCCATTCGGGCTGCATGGCCTCGAAATTAGACAGGCGCTCGCGCGCTTTTTCCTCGTTTGCCAAGATGACAGAATCGTATTTCCGCTGTGGCGTGACATCCTTCTTGATATCGTCGGACCACGCTCGCTTGATTGCCCAATTACGTATGAACTCCTCGCCGATCTCCGGGGTCCAGTGAAGCGAGACGAGGCCCGACTGAGCCATGTCAAAAAAAACATTCGAGACGTTGCCCTTGACCAGGATGCAGGCATCAACCAGAAGACGGGCTGCAACAGTCATTTACGCCGCCTCGCCGGCCGGTGCATCTCCGACTCGGCCCGCTCTGCGGCTATGCGGGCGAGTGCGGCCTCCTGCCCTTCCTCGGGAGGGGGCTCGTCAAAGAATTCAGCCGGGGAGTCGTTGAGGATATTCCTTTCGGGACGGACAGCAGGCCCCGAAAGACCGCGCGACTCCATCCACGCCTCAACATCCGAGCGAAGGACGGAACGCTGCCCACCCGTGGAGCGTTTGACCTTCCCCTCGAACTCATCGGAATCGAGCAGCGCGACCACGTAAGGTCTACTGTATCCGAGCATGGAGGCGACGGCCTCGGTTTTCATCCATATATCCGCACTGCGGACGGGATGCAGGACCGAAATAGCCCCGGCGACTTGGTCGTCTTTCTCGATGACGTCCACAAGGGCCCCGACTACGGCTGCCGCACCCTTTCTGCTGGCTTTGGCCTTGGCACCATCCCCTCCGAACATGAGGACATCCACCTTACTGAGAAAGGCGTCCTCAATGATTTTTCTGGCATCGCGCTTGGTGAGAACAGTCATAACAACCTCCATTAAACTCGAAAAACTCGAAACAATACTCTCTCTACCCGACGGCGATGTCAAGCCCTCCTTATGGCACTACCTGCATCGTTTTAGCGTAGCTAAGGGAAACTGAATTCTCCGTAATTCGCACCCCTCGATCACTACATGCAAGGCGGCGACATGCATCGGATTTCCCCCTATGTTCCGGGCCTTCCTGTATTTCGGACAAAACAAAGCCCTTTGCTGGGCTTCAAAGTTGGACCATTGCGTCGGTCTCGTTTCTCTCGGACATGCCAGGTCTATTCCCCATGATCTCGGAAAGGGCCTTCACCGCTTAGGGGCGCAAGCATGTCGCAAAAATCCAAGCTCAAGTTAGCTCTCGGAAGTAATTTCCAGCAATTCAAACTCCTCCTGAATCGCTCTCGACCAGCTGGCCTCATTCCGGAGGAGCTCCGAGTAGGCGTCTTGAAACAGCGCCCGAGCCTTCGTGTCGGACCACGGCACGCCCATCGCCTCAATCACCGAGAGCCACACGATTTCGAGGACGGCCGATTTTTCGTCAAAGCGAGAGAGGCCGAGCCGATCAGGGCCGGAGAGTCGAGCTTGCCGTCCGCCGATTGCCAGAATGGCTGAGGGATCGCCAAATCCATGAGCGAGGCAAAACAGAGCCCCCGGCTTTTTGCCGCCTCCATCGTCGAGGACACCTAGCCGCTCCGATGCCATCGGCGCAGATCCTCCATCCGGTAGGAAACCTTCGCATTCCGACCGCCCTCCTTCGGCTGGGAATAATCCGGCCCGCCGCCTTCGCTTCTCAGCCTAGCGAGCGTCTGCTCCGAGACTCTCAGGTAGAGCGCCGCCAAGGCCGGTTCAAGGATCGACTCGTCCGGCATTCTTCCTAGGGCGTCAAGCAGCAGGATTTCCTGCAACGAGGGTAATCCGGGGATCTGGATGCTCGCAGGATCAATCGAAAGCGCCGAAGCGGGCGCGGCCATCGCCAAGTCGGTCATGTTTATCCTTTTGATAGTGGCGAATTCGGCGGCTGCCGGCCCATCGCCGCGCCGAAATCGCAAACGCCATAATCATACATCGCCGCCATCCAATTGCTTTCTGGGGCGGCCCGGCCGAGGCTTCGTCGGCTTCAATTGGTGCGGTTCCGGAGCCGGCAGCTCTTCGGCGCCATCCGGCCGCAAAGCATTCCAGACGTTCGGCGCCGCTTTGAGGATGATCTCTTCAACCTTGGTGATCGCGTCCTTGACCATCCCCCATTCCGCTTGCGTGTAACGATCCGTCACGTCGCCGCTGGCATGATTGAGCAGGCGCTTCACCAAGTGGGGCTGAAGTCCCGCATGGTTTAGAGCGATCTGTCCAAAGGTCCGCCGAATGTCGTGCTGAGTGATGCCCGGAAGCCCAGCCTCTTCCGCTAGGCGTTCCAATAGATCATTCGAGTTGACGTAGTGGCCAGCCTTGGAGGCATCGCTCTGGGCCGGGAACACGAAGCGGCGTTTTTTCACGAAGCCCTCTTTGTTGGCCCAACGCTCGGACTGAGCCTGCTGCCTCATTTGCAGAAGTTTTTGAGCGCAAGGGCCCAGCGGCAGTTTGTGCGGCCGCTGATTCTTGGTTTTGTGGAAGCGCAGAGCCCCTTCCGAAAGGTCCAGCCAAGAAACCTTGAATGGGTCATCCTGCGGGGACTTCGGCTCCCTCCCCTCCGGAGCCAGAATTTCCCGCCAAACCAAACCGGCGTGCTCGCTCTTCCTGCATCCCCACAGGAGCATCAGCAAAATGAAGTCGCAGCCCGTGTCGTTGTCGTTGACGAACCGCTTGGCCCAAACCGCTTCGAGGAAGCGGCCGACTTCGGCCAAATCCATCGGCTTGCGCATCCGGTTCTTCTCCCACTCCGTTTCCAACTCGGCACGTGTTCGGTAGCAGCCGAGGTGAACGAGGGTTTTGAAGGGATTCGCCAACAAGCCGGGCTGCCGCCCCTCGGACTGGGCGTTCACCGCCTCCAAGCTGAGAACATGCTCGACAGACACCGAGGCCCAGCGAAACGTCTGCTCGGTGGCCGTCCGCGCCGTAGCGGCCAGCTCGTCGAACTTTTCCTTGATCTCGTCTGACGCAAGCGATTTCACTCGTCGCCCTTTCCAGAAGGAAAGCTTGCGCTCTGAACGCTCGAAGCCCTTGATCGTGTTTTCCGTGGCCGGATTCTTTCGATTCTTCAAGTACGTGAGGTAGCGGGCCATCGCATCTCCGAGCGTGATTTCCGAAGCGATCAATCGGCGACGCTCTGCGTTTGGGTTGGAGCCTGTTTGGCGAATCGAGAGCGACAACTCCGTCGCCTTGGTTCGAGCGTCTTCAAGCTTCGCGAAGTCCGAAACGTCGCCGACCTTTGCCTTGACCACTCGCCCGGCGACCTTCTTTTGTATGACGAATGTCTTCCGGCCTGCGGAGACTTTGACCCCGAAACCCACCAGCTTGGTGTCGAAAACGATGTAGGGAGCCTTTTGGGGGTTGGGCTCGAAGACCATCTTCCCGTCGACGATCCCGACAGGCTTCTCGTCGATTCGGAGCTGATCAAGGATAATTCGTCTATTCAGTTCAATTTTCACGCGAAGCCTCACGAGCGAATAGGTAGCCCAACACGTTTATGCAACCAACTGTTTTTATTGAAGAAAATAAAACATCGAGCACCAACAACAGGGAAGGTAGCCCAATGTTTGACGCACGGGCAGATAATACCTCTCGAAAGCTACCCATGGGCTACTTTTTGCAAGGCAATACGCGATATCACCTGATGTCAAATGAGTTCAAAAAATAACCAAAACCAAGAAACCACAAGGGATACAAGCGGACCGGACGTGGTGGCAAAGGGCTTTGAAAAACACACCCCGATGATGCGCCAGTACCTGCGCCTCAAGGTACAGCACCCGGACATGCTTTTGTTCTATCGCATGGGGGACTTCTACGAGCTGTTTTACGAGGATGCGGAAAAGGCGGCGCGGCTGCTGGACATCACCCTCACTACCCGGGGCCAGTCGCTCGGGGTGCCGATCAAGATGTGCGGCATTCCCTATCATGCCCTGGAAGGCTACCTGGCCAAGCTCGTGAAGCTGGGGGAATCCGTGGTGATCTGCGAGCAGATCGGCGACCCGGCCACCAGCAAGGGGCCGGTGGAGCGGGCGGTCTCCCGCATCGTCACCCCGGGCACCCTCACCGATGCCTCCTTGCTCGATGAACGCCGGGATGTGCTGCTCCTGGCCCTCACCCAGGCGCGCCAGACGGTCGGCCTGGCCCGCCTCAACCTGGCGAGCGGCGAATTCATCCTCACCGAGATTCCCGCCGCCCAGCTGGGCGCCACCCTGGAGCGCATCCGCCCGGCGGAGATCCTGCTCCCGGAGGGCCTGGAAATCCCCCTGCCCGAGGGCGTGGCCTCGACCCGGCGGCCGGACTGGCATTTCGATCCGGACAGCGCCCGGACCCTGCTCTGCGAGCATTTCAAGGTGCGCTCCCTGGGCGGCTTCGGGGCCGATGAGCTAGGCCCGGCCCTGGCCGCGGCCGGCGCCCTGCTACAGTACGCCCAGATCACCCAGGCCCGGGCTCTGCCCCATGTGCAGGGCCTGCAGGTAGAGCAGGAAGGGGCCTACCTGGGCCTGGACACGGCCACCCGGCGCAACCTGGAGCTTACCGAGACCCTGCGGGGCCAGCCCTCCCCTACCTTGTTTTCCCTGCTCGACACCTGCGTCACCAGCATGGGGGGCCGCTACCTGCGTCAGGCCCTGCACCATCCTCTGCGGGACACGGCCCTGCCCACCGCCCGCCAGGAGGCGGTAGCCGTGCTGCTGGAAGATTACGGCCATCTGGCCGGTCAAGTGCGCCGGGCCTTGAAGGGCCTGGCCGACCTGGAACGCATCGCCGGCCGCATCGCCCTGATGAACGCCCGGCCCAGGGACCTTTCCGCCCTGCGGGATTCCCTGGCCCAACTGCCGGAATTGGCCGACATCCTGGCGGCGCCGCCATCGTCCGCCCTCGAAGCCAGCCCCCTGCTCGCCCAGCTGGCGGCCGAGCTGGTGGCCCCGGGCGAAGCCCTGGACCTGCTTTGCCGGGCCATTGCGGCGGAGCCTGCTGCCCTGATCCGGGACGGGGGCGTGATCGCTCCGGGCTTTGATGCAGAGCTGGACGAACTGCGGGCCCTGAGCGACAACTGCGGTGCCTTCCTGATGGACCTGGAAGCGCGGGAGCGGGAGCGCACCGGCATCGCCAGCCTCAAGGTGGAATACAACAAGGTGCATGGCTTTTACATCGAGGTGACCCACACCCACACCGACAAGATTCCCGAGGATTACCGCCGCCGCCAGACCCTGAAGAATGCCGAGCGCTACATCACCCCGGAGCTGAAGGTGTTTGAAGACAAGGCCCTCTCCGCCCAGGAGCGGGGCCTGGCCTGTGAAAAGGCCCTGTTCGAGGACATCCTGACGCGTCTGCAGCCGGAAGTGGGCCGCCTGCAGGCCATTGCCCGGGCCGTGGCCCAGCTCGACATGCTGGCCAGCTTTGCCGACACGGCCCTGCGCCGCAACTGGTGCCGGCCGGAATTCAGCCACGAGCCGGGCCTTTACATCGAGGCGGGACGCCACCCGGTGGTGGAAGGAGAAATGGAAGGCAGCGGCGCCAGCTTCATCGCCAACGACCTGGAGCTCTCCGGGAGCCGCCGGCTGCTGCTCATCACCGGCCCCAACATGGGCGGCAAATCCACCTACATGCGCCAGACGGCCCTGATCGCCCTGCTTGCCCAGGTGGGCAGCTTCGTGCCCGCCCGCACCGCCCGACTAGGGCCCCTGGACCGCATCTTCACCCGCATCGGCGCCTCCGACGACCTGGCTTCCGGCCGCTCCACGTTCATGGTGGAAATGACCGAGGCCGCCGCCATCTTGCACCATGCCAGTCCCAACAGCCTGGTGTTGATGGACGAGATCGGCCGGGGCACCTCCACCTTCGATGGTCTGGCCCTGGCCTTTGCCATCTGCCGCCACCTCCTGGAAAAGAACCGCAGCCTGACCTTGTTCGCCACCCACTATTTCGAACTCACCCGCCTGGCCCAGGATCACCCTACCCTGGCCAATGTGCATCTGGATGCGGTGGAACACGGGGATCGCATCGTCTTTTTGCACGCCGTGGAAGAAGGTCCGGCCAACCAGAGCTACGGCATCCAGGTGGCGGCCCTGGCCGGCATGCCCGGCGCCGTGGTGCGGGCGGCGAAAAAGCAGCTCCGGGAACTGGAACAAAAAGCTTCGGAAAACCCCCTGCAGCCCGACCTGTTTGCCAGCGCCCCGGCCCTCGAGCCGGAAGTCCGGACGGAGCCCCACCCGGTGCTGGCAGAACTCGAAGCCCTGGACCCGGACCGCCTCAGCCCCCGGGAAGCCCTGGAAGCCCTGTACCGTATCAAGGAAGCCCTGCGGTAAGCACCGCGGGAAACCCTGCGGTCAGCCCTCTGAACAACAAGGCTCCCGAGGGAGCCTTGTTGCCATTCGTGGCACACGGCGGCGTTTATCGGCGGCGTTTATTGGCCGCGTTTATCGGCAGTGATCATCCGGCCTCCCCGGATGCCGCGGCGCCGGGCGCTTCCTCCTCGCTCGTGCGGGACAGGGCGGCGGCCTCGTCGATCAGCCGGGACAGGCTGGCGCCCCGCTCCAGGGAATCGTCATGGATGAAGTGCAGTTCGGGCAGGGTATGGATGCGCACCCGACGCCCCAGTTCCCGGCGCATGAAACCGCCGGCGCGGCGCAGACCGACCTGGATTTCCGGCAGATGCGACGTGTCCAGGGTGGTGAAATAAATCTTGGCATGGGCGTAGTCGGGGGTCAGCTCCACGGCGGTGAGGCTGATCATGCCGATACGAGGGTCCTTCAATTCGGTGCGGATGATGTCGGCCAGGTCGCGGCGGATTTGCTCGCAGACCCGGTCAGATCGGGAAAAACTTTTCATGTTCTGACTCCCGGAAAAGTGCAGCGAGGCCGGGGCTGACAAGCCTCGCCTCGCCGCACGATTTCCATTGCTGGCAGCTTAAAGGGTACGGGCCACTTCCTGAATCTCGTAGGCTTCGAGCATGTCGCCTTCCTTGATTTCATTGAAGTTCTTGAGAGACAGACCGCACTCGAAGCCGGCCTTGACTTCCTTGACGTCGTCCTTGAAGCGCTTCAGGGACTCCAGCTCGCCGTCCCAGATGACCACATGGTTGCGCAGCAGACGGACACGGGAGTTGCGCCGGATGACGCCTTCTTGCACCAGACAGCCGGCGATGGCACCCACCTTGGAGATGAGGAACACCTGGCGGATTTCCACGAGGCCGGTGATGACCTCCCGTTTTTCGGGAGTGAGCATGCCGGACAGGGCGGCCTTCACGTCATCGACCGCATCGTAGATGACGTTGTAGTAACGGATATCCACACCGAAGTTCTCGGCCAGCTTGCGGGCGTTGGCATCGGCACGGATGTTGAAGCCGATGATGACGGCGCCGGAAGCCTGGGCCAGATTGACGTCGGATTCGGTGATGCCGCCGACGGCGCCATGAATCACATTGACCCGCACTTCCGGAGTGGAAAGCTTGGTCAGGGTCTGCACCAGGGCTTCCTGGGAACCTTGCACGTCGGCCTTGATGATCAGGGCCAGGGACTTCACTTCGCCTTCGCCCATTTGCTCGAACATGTTTTCCAGCTTGGCGGCCTGCTGCTTGGCGAGCTTGACGTCGCGGAACTTGCCTTGACGGAACAGGGCGATTTCCCGGGCCTTCTTTTCGTCGGTCATTACCATGGCTTCCTCGCCGGCAGCCGGCACATCGGAAAGACCGAGGATTTCCACGGGGATGGAAGGACCGGCTTCCTTGATGGGCTTGCCGTTCTCGTCGAGCATGGCACGGATGCGGCCGAATACCGGGCCGGCCAGCACCACGTCACCCTGCTTCAGGGTGCCGGACAGCACCAGCATGGTGGCCACCGGGCCCCGTCCCTTGTCGAGGCGGGCTTCGATGATCAGGCCCTTGGCGGGGGCTTTTCTGGGAGCCTTGAGTTCCAGGACCTCGGCCTGGAGCAGCACGTTCTCGAGCAGTTCGTCGATGCCCAGGCCCTTCTTGGCCGAGACGGGGATGAAGGGGGAATCGCCGCCGTATTCTTCCGGCACGACGCCTTCGGCCACCAGTTCCTGCTTGACCCGGTCAACATTGGCATCGGGCTTGTCGATCTTGTTGACCGCCACGACGATGGGCACACCGGCCGCCTTGGCGTGGTGGATGGCTTCCCTGGTCTGGGGCATGACGCCGTCGTCGGCGGCCACCACCAGGATGACGATGTCGGTGGCTTTGGCGCCGCGCGCGCGCATGGCCGTGAAGGCCTCGTGGCCCGGGGTGTCGAGAAAGGTGATCATGCCGCGATCGGTTTCGACATGGTAGGCACCGATGTGCTGGGTGATGCCGCCGGCTTCGCCGGAAGCCACCTTGGCGCGGCGGATGCAGTCCAGGAGCGAGGTCTTGCCGTGGTCGACGTGACCCATGACCGTCACCACCGGAGCACGGGGCTCGAGCGTGGCGTCATTGTGTTCGGCGTGATGATCCTCATCGAGGAAGGCATCGGGATCGTCCAGCTTGGCAGCAACCGCGACATGGCCCATTTCTTCCACCACGATCATGGCGGTTTCCTGGTCCAGCACCTGGTTGATGGTGACCATGGAGCCCATCTTCATCAGGGTCTTGATCACTTCAGTGGCCTTGACGGCCATCTTGTGCGCCAGATCGGCAACCGAGATGGTCTCGGGCACATGCACTTCGCGCACGATGGGTTCGGTTGGGGCCTGGAAGCCGCCTTCACCCTCGCTCTTGGGGGCGCTCTTCTTGCCGTGCTTGCCGCCTTCCTTCCAGCCCGTGCCGCCCACGGCGCCACGCGTCTTGAGGCCCGGCTTTTTCTTGCCGTCGTTCCAGGCATCCTTGCCGCTCTTGGCGCCCTTCTTCTCGGCATCCGGCTTCTTGTGCAGGGTCTTCTCGGACGGCTTGGCCTCGGTTGTAACCTGAGCCGCCACCTGCTGCTTGGCAAGCTCGGCGGCCTTGGCGACCACGGCCTTTTCCTCGGCCTCGCGGCGCAGCCGGATGATTTCGGCCTGGCGCTCCTGCTTTTCCTTCAGTTCCCGGGCCTGGCGTTCGAGCAGACTCTGGTGGCGGCGCTCTTCATCGGCGCGGGCCTTGAGTTCGGCTTCGCCCAGGAAAGATTGCTTGACCACGGTCTTGGCCTTGCGCACCGGCGCGGCGGCGGCGCCAGCCCTGGTTTCGGGCCGGGCCGGTGCGGGGGCGGCTTCGGCCGGCTTCCCGACAACCGGGGCGGGCTCGGGAACCACTTCGGGTTCGGGTGCGGGCACCTTGACGACGGGCTCGATCACCGGCTCAACCACGGGCTCGACCACGGGCTCAGGCACCCTTTCAGGTGCAACAGGCGCAGGTGCAACGGGCGCAGGTGCAACGGGCGCCACGGTTTCGGGTACGGGAACGGGCTTCTGTTCTGGGGCGGCGGACGGGGCTCCAGACTTGGCCTCGGCCGCCCCCGGTTCGGGCGTGTCGCGCTTGACCAGCACGCGCTTCTTGCGCACTTCGACCTGGACGGTGCGGGCACGGCCATGGGAGTCCGTAGCACGGATTTCCGAGGTCTCCTTGCGGGTCAGGGTGATTTTGGTCTTGGTTTCGGCTTCGCCGTGGGAACGACGCAGGAAATCCAGCAGCTTGGCCTTGTCCTGATCGGTCAGGCGATCCTGAGCTCCCTGCTTGCTGACCCCTGCCTTCGCCAGTTGCTCCAGCAGGGCATCCACAGGCATTTTAAGTTCGCCAGCGAACTGGGAAACGATGGTTGTCGACATACTTCTACCCCCTTACTCGAACCAATGGGCCCGGGCCTTGAGAATCATGGCCTTGGCCTTTTCCTCGTCCATCCCGGTCATATCGGTGAGTTCATCCACGGCCAGTTCGGCCAATTCATCCCGAGTCTTGATGCCGTGGGCCGCCAGCTTGGCGGCCACTTCCTTGTCCATGCCTTCCAGACTCAGGAGATCTTCGGCCACCTGGTCCAGATGTTCTTCAGTGGCGATGGCTTCTGTCAACAAAACATTACGGGCGCGATTACGGAGCTCATTGACGATACCCTCGTCCAGCCCCTCGATTTCCAGCATTTCAGCAAGCGGCACATAGGCCACCTCTTCCAGCGAGGAAAAACCTTCTTCAATCAGCAGGTCCGCCAGTTCCTCGTCGATATCCAGCTTTTCCATGAACAGCACCCGGGTGGCGGCAGACTCGGCCTCCAGGCGCTTCTCGGATTCGTCCTGGGTCATCAGATTGATGTTCCAGCCGGTCAGTTCGGACGCCAGGCGCACGTTCTGGCCGCTGCGGCCGATGGCGATGGCCAGGTTGGCCTCATCCACCACCACATCCATGGCGTGTTTCTCTTCGTCCACCACGATCGAGGAAACCTCCGCCGGTGCCAGTGCGCCGATCACGAACTGGGCCGGGTCGGCAGACCACAGGACGATGTCGATGTTCTCACCGCCAATTTCGTTACGCACCGCAGTCACCCGGCTGCCGCGCATACCCACGCAGGTGCCAATGGGATCAACACGGGGATCATTGGATTTGACCGCAATCTTGGCGCGCTGACCGGGGTCCCGGGCGCAGGCCTTGATCTCCATCAGGCCGTCCTCGATTTCCGGCACTTCGATTTCAAAGAGCCGGATGATGAATTCAGGGGCCGTGCGGGACAAGATGATCTGGGGACCGCGGGCACCCCGGTCGATGCGCAGCAGATAAGCCCGGACCCGGTCGCCGACGCGCAGGTTTTCCTTGGGGATCATCTGGTCGCGGGGCAGGATGGCTTCGATCTTGCCGGCTTCGACGATGGCATTGCCGCGTTCCATGCGCTTGATGGTACCGGAGACGATGTGCTCCTTGCGCTCCAGGAAATCGGCCAGAATCTGTTCCCGCTCCGCGTCGCGAATCTTCTGCAGGATCACCTGCTTGGCGGCCTGGGCGCCGATCCGGCCAAAATCGATGGGCTCCAGGGCTTCTTCCAGGTAGTCGCCGACTTCCACGTCCGGATCGTCCTTGCGGGCCTCGGAGAGGGGAATCTCCGTGAATTCATTGACGTAGGCACTATCGTCCACTACCTGCCAGCGGCGGAAGGACTCGTAATTCCCCGTGTTCCGGTCAATGGTCACCCAGACATCGGCCTCGTCGTGGATACGCTTCTTGGTAGCCGAAGCCAGCGCACTTTCCAGGGCGCTGAACACCACATCCTTGGCCACATTCTTTTCCCGGGCCAGGGCATCCACCAGCAACAACATTTCACGGCTCATCGTTTCAGACCTCCTAATCCGCCGGGCTCAACCAAAGTCAGGCACCAGACGTGCTTTCTCGATATTTTCCAGATCCAGTTCCACTTCGCCCGTTTCCAGGCGCAGTGCCACCTTGCCATCACGCAGACCCAGGAGTTCCCCCTGGAAGTTGCGCCGCCCATTCAGGGGCATGCGCACACGCAACTGGATGTCCTGCCCGGCAAAGCGTTCAAAATCCGCTCGTTTTTTCACGGGCCTGTCCAGCCCGGGAGATGACACCTCCAGGCGGTCATAGTCCACATTTTCCACTTCCAGGAGTCGGGACAACTGGTTGGAGACGGTGACGCAATCATCCACGTCAATTCCACCTTCCCTGTCGAGCTTGTCGATGAAGACGCGCAGGGTCCGCCCCTTGGGGGACATTTCCAGATCCACCAGCTCGTAGCCGAGGCCGTTGACCGTTTTTTCCAGCAGGGTATGTAAATCCATAGCCACAATAAAAAAATGGGCGCGAAGCCCATCACAATAAAACCGCACCGAATTCCGGCCGGCGGAACAAACCGTAGAATTATAACGACTTTTGCCGAACGAGCCAAGGCCCGATCGGCAAGCGGGAGTCAACAGGAAACGGGGCGGCGCCGGATGAAGTCTGCGGAACTCAGTCTTCCTTTGCCGCAACGGGTTTTGCCGACGCGGCCTTGAGGCCTTGCATCAGCCGCTTCACATCCGCCTCTTCGAGTTCCCGGCTCTGGCCCCGTTTCAACCAGGGCGGCAGCAAGAAGGGGCCGTAGCGGACCCGGATCAGGCGGCTGACCCTGGAACCGACGGCTTCGAACATGCGCCGCACTTCCCGGTTACGCCCTTCATGAAGGGTGACCTTGTACCAGTGATTGGCGCCCTGGCCGCCGCCATCTTCCAGGGAATCGAACTGGGCCATGCCGTCTTCGAGCATCACGCCATCGAGCAACTGGCGCTGGGATGCCATCGACAATTCGCCCAGCACCCGCACGGCGTATTCGCGCAGCAGTTCCGAGCCCGGGTGCATCAATTGATTGGCGAGTTCACCGGAAGTGGTAAACAGGATCAGCCCCGAGGTATTCAGGTCCAGACGCCCCACGGCCACCCAGCGGCCACCGCGCAGGCGCGGCAGGGCGGTAAAGACATTCGGCCGGCCTTCCGGATCGTCCCGGGAGACGATTTCGCCTTCGGGCTTGTGGTACATGAGTACCCGCGGCAGACGATTGGAGAAATGCAGGCTGACGAGCTTGCCGTTGACCTTGACCCGGTCCCGGGGACCGACGCTCTGACCCACCTGGGCGGGCTCCCCATTGACCTGGACCCGGCCTTCGGCGATCCAGGTTTCCATTTCCCGCCGGGAACCGAGGCCGGCCTGGGCCAGCACCTTGTGCAAGCGCTCGCTTTCTGGAGCTTCAGGGACGGGTTTGGCGCGCGGCTGGGCCGGACGGGAAGCATCGCCCCGGGGGCCGCCGGTAGGCCGTGCCGGACGTCGGCGCTGAGCCGCCTCGGGAGAAGGGTCAGTTTCGGCAGTGCCGTGCCGCCGTTCGCCAGCAGGGGCGGAACGCGGGGTGGCAGGGCGAAAAGGGGTTTTCTTAGGCCGCATCGGCAAGCTCCAGGTTTGTTGGGGGAATGGCCTCCAGGGCCGGTAATTCAGTCAGGCTGCGCAAACCCAGATCGTCAAGGAATTTGCGGGTGGTGGCATAGAGGGCCGGGCGCCCGGGCGTTTCCCGGTGGCCCACGACATCGATCCAGCCCCGCTCTTCGAGCACGCGGATGGCATGGGTATTGACGGCCACGCCGCGGATTTCCTCGATATCCCCTCGCGTAACCGGCTGGCGGTAGGCAATGATGGAAAGGGTTTCCAGCACGGCGCGAGAATAACGGGGAGGCTTTTCCGGGTTCAGGCGTTCGAGATAGGGCATGAACTCGGCCCGGGTGCGAAAACGCCAACCGGAGGCCAGCTGGATCAATTCGGCTGGCCGCGCCTTCCACTCGTTACGGATCTGGTCGAGCAGCTTGCACAACACCTCGTTTGACAATTCGTCATCAAACATCTTCTTGAGATCAGCGAGGCTCAGCGGCTCCTGGGCTGCCAGCAGCGCGGCTTCAAGCACCTGCCTGATCGTTGCCAGTTCCATAATTCACCTCGCTTTCACGGTTCGTGCAGGCCTGTCTGACATAAATCGGCTCAAAGGCTTCGGTCTGCGTGATTTCCACCAGCCGCTCCCGCGCCAGTTCGAGCATGGCAAGAAAATGTACCACCAGGCCGGGCGCGCCCATGGCCGGATCAAACAGGGCTTCAAATTGCACGTAGCCGCCCTGCGCCTGCAGCTGGCGCAGGATGATGCCCATGTGCTCGCGCACCGACAACTCTTCCCGACCGATCTGATGGTGCTGGTGCAAGCGGGCCTGGCGCAGGATACCCAGCCAGGCGTCCTTGAGGTCGTCGAGTCTCACTTCCGGGTAGCGCTTGAGCCGGCACTTTTCGACCAGGGTTTCGACCCAGAGGAAATCCCGCCCGGCCTGATCCAGGGCATTGAGCTGCTGGGCGGCCAGCTTGATCTGTTCGTACTCCATCAACCGCCGCACCAGTTCGGCCCGGGGATCGTCAGCCTCCTCGCCCTCTGCCGCTTTGGGCCGGGGCAGCAGCATGCGCGACTTGATCTCGATCAGCATCGCCGCCATCACCAGGTATTCCGCTGCCAGTTCCAGGTTATGGACCTGCATGGAGTCGATGTAACTCAGGTACTGGCGGGTCAGGGGGGCCATGGGAATGTCGAGGATGTCGATATTGGCCTTGCGGATCAGGTACAGCAACAGGTCGAGGGGACCTTCAAAGGCATCGAGCATGACCTCCAGGGCATCGGGCGGGATGTAGAGGTCGGCGGGCATCTCGGCCAGGGGCTGACCATAGATGCGCGCCAGCATCGGCAGCCCGGCCTGCACCGCCCCGGGTGCGTCCAGCACCCCGGTCATTGCGGGGCCTGCGGCGATTCCCGGTGCCGATGGATGAGCACCAGATTGCGCACATAAATCAGCAGCCCCAGGCTCTGACCAAAGATGAAGACCGGGTCCTTGCGATAGATGGCGTAGGCGGTGAGCACGGCGCCGCCGGCGATGCTGAAGTACCAGAAGGACAAGGGCACGACACTTTTCCGGGCCTTCTCGCTGTGCAGCCACTGGATGATGAAACGGGCGGAAAACAGGGCCTGGCCAAGAAAGCCGATGACCACCCAGACCATGGCCTCGTCAAGGGTGAAATCCATCAGCGGTAATCCAGCCCCATGGCACTGCGCACATCACGCAGGGTGGCGCACGCCAGTTCCCGAGCCTGGTCTGCGCCATCCGCCAGAATTTTCCGGATCAGCGCCGGATTTTCCTGGTAGTGACGTGCCCGCTCCTGCATGGGGGCCTGTTCCTCGAGAATGCCGTCGATCACCGGCTGCTTGCATTCGAGGCAGCCGATGCCGGCGCTCTTGCAGCCTTGCTGCACCCAGTCGCGGCAGCTTGAGCCGGAATAGATCTGATGCAGCTGCCAGACCGGGCACTTCTCCGGGTCGCCCGGATCGTTACGACGCACACGGGCCGGATCGGTCGGCATGGCCTTGATCTTCTTTGCGACGGAATCCGCAGCTTCGCGCAGCGCAATGGTGTTGCCATAGGACTTGCTCATTTTCTGGCCATCCAGCCCCGGCATTTTCGCGGCTTGGGTAAGCAGGTAGCCGGGCTCCACGAGAATGGTCTTGCCCGTGCCTTCCAGGTATCCCAGCAGACGTTCCCGGTCTTCCAGGGACAGGCTGGCTTCGGCCAGCAGGGCCTTGCCCTTGTCCACGGCGGTTTTGTCCCCCTCCTGCTGAAAGCGGGTACGCAGTTCCTTGTAACTGCGGCGATGCTTGCTGTTCAGCTGCGCCAGGGCCGCCTCGACCTTGTCCGCAAAACCGGGTTCGCGGCCATACAGGTGGTTGAAACGCCGCGCCAGCTCGCGGGTGAATTCGACATGCGGAATCTGGTCCTCGCCCACCGGCACCTTGTCGGCCCGGTAGATCAGGATGTCGGCGCTCATCAGCAAGGGATAGCCGAGAAAGCCGTAGGTGGAAAGGTCCTTGCTGGCGAGCTTTTCCTGCTGATCCTTGTAGGTCGGCACCCGCTCCAGCCAGCCCAGGGGCGTCATCATCGACAACAGCAGGTGCAGTTCGGCATGCTCGGGCACCTGGGATTGAATGAAGATCGTGGCTTGCGCCGGGTCCACGCCCGCCGCCAGCCAGTCCACCACCATGTCCATGCTGTTCTGGTGGATATTGCGGGGATCGTCGTACTGGGTGGTCAGGGCATGCCAGTCCGCCACGAAGAAGAGGCAGGGATAGTCCTGCTGGAGTTTGACCCAGTTGGCCAGTACCCCATGGTAATGACCCAGGTGCAAGGCCCCCGTGGGGCGCATGCCGGAAAGCACTCGTTCTGCGTACATGGCTCGTCAATACAACTGAAAGATGGATTCGATACCACCCTGCACCACCCCGATGACGGGCCAGAGAATCTGCCCGAGGACACCGGTAAAGAGCAGCAGGATGAGGATGGGAAAACCAAAGGGTTCGATCCGGGCAAACTGCCAGGCCAGGCGGCCCGGCAGCAGGCTTACGGCAATCCGGCCGCCATCCAGCGGTGGCAGCGGCAGGAGGTTGAGCACCATCAGCACGAGGTTGATGGAAATGCCGATCTTGCTCATTTCGGAAAGCGGCAGGGTGTAGGGGTTGCTGGGCATCTCCCAGGCGAGTTTCAGCAAGGCGGCCCAGAAGAAGGCCATGAGCAGATTCGACGCCGGTCCCGCCGCCGCCACCCAGAGCATGTCACGCTTGGGATGCCTCAGCCGGCCGAAATCCACCGGCACCGGCTTGGCGTAGCCAAACAAGATCCCCCCGGACGACAAGAGCAAAATGCCCAGGGGCAGCAGGATGGTGCCGAACAGGTCGATGTGGCGCAGGGGATTGAGGCTGATGCGCCCCGCCAGCCAGGCGGTGGGATCGCCGAAATGGCGGGCGGCATAGCCATGGGCGGCCTCGTGCAGGGTGATCGCAAAGATCACCGGCAGGGCCGCAAGGGCCAGGGTCTGGATCAGATTTTCCATCGGGCACCACCAAAAAACGTCATGTTATCAGAGCCCTGCCAAGTCATTCCGCATTCAGGCCAAAGGGTTCCAGGGGGCCACGCCCCTGGCGCACCAGCACCGGCACCGTTCCGGTCAGATCAATCACCGTGGTGGGATCGGTGCCGCATTGCCCGCCATCCAGAATCAGTTCGATCCGCCCGGACAGGGCATCCTGAATCTCCCAGCCCTCGGTGAGCGGGGCTTCATGACCGGGGAGCTGCAAGGTGGTGGTGAGCAAAGGTTCCCCCAGCTCATCGAGCAGGGCCAGGGCGACAGGGTGATCCGGTACCCGCAGGCCGATGGTCTTTCTTTTGGGGTGCATCACCCGGCGCGGCAATTCCTTGGTGCCTTCCAGGATGAACACATAGCTCCCCGGGGTCGCCGCCTTGAGGAGGCGATACTGGGCATTATCGACCCGGGCGTACTTGGCGATCTCGGAGAGGTCCCGGCACATCAGGGTCAGGTGATGCCGGTCATCCACCTCCCGGATGGCGCGGATGCGGTCCAGAGCCTCCTTGTCCCCCAGATGGCAGGCCAGGGCGTAACAAGAGTCGGTGGGAAAGGCGATCACCGCGCCATCGCGCAGCATCTCTGCCGCACGGGCCAGATAGCGCTGCTGGGGGTTTTCATTATTGATGGCAAGTAATTGGGGCATGAATCGTTCTTTTGATTTTCAGATATCGAGCAGGCGCCAGACCGGCTTCAGGTCTTCAGGCAGGGCAGGCAGGCAGCCCAGGTCCACATAGCTCTCTACGGGGCCATGAAAGTCCGAACCCCGGGAGGCATGAAAGGCAAACTGGCGCGCCAGGCGGGCATAGTGAAGGATATGGTCCGGGCTGTGACTCCCGCAAACCACCTCGATGGCCTGCCCGCCCAGGTCCTTGAAGTCGCCGAGGAAGCGGCGCATCTGCCCGCTGGAAAGCTTGTAGCGGGCAGGATGGGCCACCACGGCCACACCGCCGGCGGCATGAATCCAGCCCAGGGCCGCGCCGAGGCTGGCCCAGCGGTGTTCCACATAACCCGGCTTGCCTGGCACCAGGTAATGATCAAAGACGTTGCGGGGCTCCTTGAACAGGCCGGTTTCCACCAGGTGGCGGGCAAAGTGGGCCCGGGAAATCAGCAGGGGATTGCCCGCATGGCGCATGGCGCCTTCAAACACACCGGGAATGCCGATGGCGGCAAACGCATCACCCATGCGCCGCGCCCGTTCCACCCGGCCGCTGCGCACACTGACGAGTCCCTCCACGAAGCCGGGATGTCGGGCATCGAAACCCAGCCCCACCACGTGAATCGGGTTGCCTTCCCACTCGATGGAGATTTCCACTCCATTGACGAATACCAGCCCTCGTTCCTCTGCCGCCTGCCGGGCCTCCGGCAGACCGTCGATATCATCGTGGTCGGTGAGCGCCAGGTGGCTGACGCCCAGCCCGGCCGCCCGCGCCACCACTTCAGCCGGCGGCAGCAGGCCGTCGGAAACGGTGGAGTGGCAGTGAAAGTCGAAATTCGCGGGGGATGACACGGGCGGGAACGAAATACGCAGCAAAACGTGGATGCTAGCACATTCCCACCGCACTCCCCGCTCCGCCCCCGGCCCGGTGCTCAAAGACAGGCCCGCAAACCGTATTGACCGATGCGGCCAAGCGGATGGCAAGCTGGAAGCTTTGCAGCCTGCAAAGGCAGTAAAAAAGGCTTAATGTAACTACAAAACGAATCTACCATAAAGCCATGGACTTTGAATGGGACGCCGACAAAGAGGCGCTAAACCTGCGCAAACACGGCGTGCAATTCAGCCTTGCGGCGCGAGTGCTGCTCGACCCTTACCGCATTAAGGTGTACGACGGGCGCGAGGACTACGGCGAAGATCGATGGGCCACCATCGGCTATGCCGCCCCCGCCTTGCTGTATGTTGTTCATACCGTCCGGCATGAGGAAACCATCCGGCTAATTTCAGCGAGAAAAGCCAATGAGCAAGAACGCAAGCAATACCGTCAAGCTCACCCTTGACCCCAAGAATTTGCCGCCGTTAGCGGCGCAACAACGTGCCGAGCTTGAGGCGGTAGCGGCCATGCCTGATGAGGCCATCGACTACAGCGACGCACCCTATCTGCCGGATGACGTCTGGATGAAGGCGGCGGAGCAGTTGCCCCATGCCAAGAAGCAAATCACGCTGCGCATTGATGCCGAAGTGTTGGAGTTCTTCAAGCACACCGGCAAGCGCTATCAGTCGCGCATGAACGCCGTTTTGCGCTCCTACGTTGAGGCTCACAAGGCGCAGGCGAAATGAACGACCCCTACCGCACCAGGCCAGCTGACCGGAGCTCACGGCGCGCATCGCCCATATCCGTGTATATCCGCCCATATCCACCCATATCCGTGCATATCCAGGCGGCCTTGCGTCATGTCGGCGCAGTTGCAGAGCCGTTGCCCCAGGCCAGGCGCGAGAAGGCGTTCGTGGACGATGGGGTGGCGAAACGATGGGGTGGCGAAAATCACCCGACCGCCCCCGCCCTGGCTCCCCCCCAGGGCCGCTCGCATTGGCGGGGTAACGGCCGGATTCAGGATCCTGCTTGTTGCCAGCCGCCACGCCCCCCTTTATAGTGCGCTGCGTTCCTTGGAAGAGGACGGGGCGACCTGCCCGCAGCCGCAAACGCGCAGGCAAAGGATCGTGAAACCCGATCGTGAAACCCGACTGTGAAACCATCAGGAACCCCTTGGAGCACCAGGATGTGACCATCACAACTCTGGAGAGCCGGCTTTTGCTGCCAGGATCGCGGTGCCCACCGATGGGGCAAACGGCCAGAACTGGCTGCCCCCGGTATCGAGGGTATCGAGGGTATCGAGAACAGGGAGGTGAATCGCATGGCCTGCCCAGTGCTCCCATCCGACTCACCCTTTTCTTTATCTCGAAACCGCGTCAAAACACGCCTCCAAGGGGTTGATCATGCTCAAGACCACGGTACTCAATACCGCCCACCGCGCCCTCGGCGCCCGGATGGTGGATTTCGGCGGCTGGGAGATGCCGCTCCATTACGGCTCCCAGATCGAGGAGCACCACGCCGTGCGCCGCGACTGCGGCATGTTCGATGTCTCGCACATGTGCGCCGTGGAGGCCATCGGCCCCGACGTCAAGACCTTCCTGCTTCGCCTCATCGCCAATGACATAGGCAAGCTGAAGACCCCCGGCAAGGCGCTCTACAGCACCCTCTTGAATGAAGCCGGCGGTGTGGTGGACGACCTGATCGTCTATTACCTGTCCGACACCCACTACCGCCTCGTGATCAATGCCGGCAGCACCGACAAGGATCTCGCCTGGATGGCCGAGCGCCTTTGCGAGTGGTGGCTCGACGTGTGCCTGATCCCCTTGCGCACGGGGCCCACGGCCGTGGCCATGATCGCCGTGCAGGGCCCTCACGCCAAGGCCAGGGTCTGGGAAGTGCTACCGGAAGTGCGGCCCGCCACCGAAAAGCCGGGCCCCTTCTTCGCGGTCGAGGTCGGCCCCCTCTGCATCGCCACCACCGGCTACACCGGCGAGGAAGGCTTCGAACTCACCGTCCCCGCCGCCCAGGCCGAGGACATCTGGAACGCCCTGCTCGCCGCCGGGGTCAAGCCCTGCGGCCTGGGCGCCCGCGACACCCTGCGCCTCGAAGCCGGCATGAACCTCTACGGTCAGGACATGGATGAGAGCGTCTCTCCCCTCGATGCGGGTCTGGCCTGGACCGTGGACCTTGCCTCGGAACGGGATTTCGTCGGCAAGGCCGCCTTGCTGGAAAAGGGCCGGCAGCGGCAGTTCCTGGGGCTGAAACTGCTCACGCAAGGAGTCCTGCGCGCCCACCAGAAGGTCGTCACCGCCCAGGGCGAGGGCGACATCACGAGCGGCAGCTTCTCCCCTACTCTGGGCTGTTCCATCGCCTTCGCCCGCCTGCCCCTGGGGGTTGCCATCGGCGACAGGGTGAAGGTGGAGATCCGCGGCAAGCGCCTCGACGCCGAAGTCACCCGTCCGCTCTTCGTCCGGCACGGCAAGGCCCTGATCTGATCGACCCAGGAACCTTCCTCGCACCTCATCTTCCTTGCAACCCTTTCTTCAAACGGAGTTTTCCATGAACATCCCCGCCGAACTCAAATACACCGCCTCGCACGAATGGGTCCGTCTCGAAGCCGACGGCACCCTTACCGTGGGCATCACCGACCACGCCCAGGACCTGCTCGGGGATCTGGTCTTCGTGGAACTCCCCGCCGTGGGCCAGGAACTCGCCGCCGCCGAGGAGAGCTGCGTGGTGGAATCGGTGAAGGCCGCCGCCGATGTCTATGCCCCGGTGGCCGGAACCGTCACCGCCATCAACGAGGCCGTCGTGGAGGCCCCCGAAAGCGTGAATCAGGACGCCTACGCCGCCTGGCTATTCAAGCTCGCCCCGGCCAATGCCGCCGACCTCGATGGCCTGCTCGATGCCGCCGGCTACAAGGCCAGCATCGATGCGGCCTGATCTACGTCCGCATTTCCGCCTCCGCTAGCGACCGGCTCGGGGCGGCCCGCCGCCCCAAAGCCTTGGCCGCCTTCAAAGCCTTTGCCCTTCAAAGCCTTTGCCGCCCCAAAGCCTTGGCCACGCCAAAGCCTTTGTGATTTTCCGAAAACGCCTGGATTTTCCATGACCCCATCTGCCCCCCGCCTTGCCGACCTGGAACAACAGGACGAATTCATCGCCCGCCACCTGGGCCCCGGCCCTGCCGAACAGGCCGCCATGCTGGCCGCGATCGGCGCCGGCAGCCTGGAAGCCCTGATGGATCAGACCCTCCCTGAAGCCATCCGCCTGCCTGCCGACCTGCCCCTGCCGGAGCCCCGCCGGGAACATGAGGCGCTCGCCGAGCTAAAGGCCATCGCCCAAAAAAACGTGCTGAAGAAGAATTTGATCGGCCTCGGCTACCACGACACCCTGACCCCCAAGGTGATCCTCCGGAATGTGCTGGAAAACCCGGGCTGGTACACCGCCTACACTCCCTATCAGGCCGAAATCGCCCAGGGGCGCCTCGAAGCCCTGCTCAATTTCCAGCAAATGGTGGTCGATTTGACCGGCCTCGAGCTTGCCAACGCCTCCTTGCTCGATGAAGCCACCGCCGCCGCCGAAGCCATGGCCATGGCGCACCGCCTCAGTCACCAAGACGGCAGGTCCGGGACGAAGCGTTTCTTCGTGGATCGCGACGCTTTTCCCCAGACGCTCGACGTGCTGCGCACCCGGGCCGAATACTTCGGCTTCGAGCTGGTGATCGGTAGCCCCGCCCAGGCCGCCGACGCGAAGGTGTTCGGCGCCCTGCTGCAATACCCCGACCAAAGGGGTGAAGTGGCCGACCTTGGCGACTGCATCGCCGCCTTGAAGGCGACGGGAGCCATAGTGGCCGTGGCCGCCGACCCGATGGCCCTGGTGCTGCTGCAATCCCCCGGCGCCATGGGCGCCGACATCGCCCTGGGTTCCAGCCAGCGCTTTGGCATTCCCCTGGGTTTCGGTGGCCCCCACGCCGCCTTCTTCGCCTGCCGGCAAGCCTTCGCCCGCTCCATGCCCGGCCGCATCATCGGCGTCTCGAAAGATGCGCGCGGCAAGCCGGCCCTGCGCCTCGCCCTACAGACCCGGGAACAGCACATCCGCCGGGAAAAGGCCAATTCCAACATCTGCACCTCGCAAGTGCTGCTCGCCAACATGGCCGGCTTCTATGCCGTCTATCACGGCCCCGAGGGCTTAAAGACCATCGCCCAGCGCATCCACCGGCTCACCGCCATCCTCGCCACGGGCCTGGCTGCCGTTGGCGTCAAGGTGCTCACCCAGCGCTATTTCGACACCATCCAGGTCTATCTGGGCGATGCCGCCTACGCCGCCGCCCAAGCCGCCGGTTTCAACCTGCGCCAGGCAGGCAGCGACACCCTGGGCATTTCCATCAATGAAAAAACCAGCGGCGCCGACATCCTCGCCCTGCTCAAGGCCCTGACCGGCAAGGCCATGGATCTGGCCGCCCTCGACCAGGAAGCGGCCCGCCATGACGTGCTCGCCGGCCTGAAACGGCAGGATGCCATCCTCACCCATCCCGTGTTCCAGCGCTACCACACCGAACACGAGATGCTGCGCTACCTTAAGAAACTGCAGAACAAGGACCTGGCCCTCGACCATTCCATGATCCCCCTGGGTTCTTGCACCATGAAGCTCAATGCCACGAGCGCCATGATCCCCCTGGGCTGGCCCGAGTTCAGCGACCTGCACCCCTTTGCGCCCTTGGACCAGGCCCAGGGCTATCTGGAAGTGCTGAAAGAACTCTCCGGCTGGCTCGAGACCCTCACCGGTTTTGCCGCCATCTGTCTGCAGCCCAACTCCGGCGCCCAGGGCGAGTACGCCGGCCTCGTGGCGATCCGCCGCTACCATGCCAGCCGGGGCGAAGGCGAGCGCGACATCTGCCTGATCCCCCGCTCCGCTCACGGCACCAATCCCGCCAGCGCCCGGATGGCCGGCCTCACGGTGGTGCCGGTCGATTGCGATGCAAACGGCAACGTCGATGTCGCCGACCTGAAGGCCAAGGCCGCCCAACATGAGACCAGGCTTGCCTGCCTGATGCTCACCTATCCTTCCACGCACGGGGTGTTCGAAGCGGCGGTGCAGGAAATCTGCGCCATCGTGCACGCCCACGGCGGCCAGGTCTATATGGATGGCGCCAACCTCAATGCCCAGGTCGGCCTCACCTCGCCCGGGCGCATCGGCGCCGATGTCGCCCACATCAACCTGCACAAGACCTTCGCCATTCCCCACGGCGGCGGCGGTCCGGGCATGGGCCCGATCGGCATGAAGGCCCACCTCGCCCCCTTCATGGCCGACCACGTGCTCCAGGCCACCGGCCCGAAAGACCGGGTCAATGCCGGCCAGGGCGCGGTGTCCGCCGCCCCCTTCGGCTCCGCCTCGCTGTTGCCCATCTCCTGGATGTACATCGCCATGCTCGGTGGCCGGGGCCTCAAGCTCGCCACCCAGACCGCGATCTTGAACGCCAACTACCTGGCCTGCCGGCTGCAGGCGCACTATCCGGTGCTCTACCAGGGTCAAAATGGCCGGGTGGCGCACGAGTGCATCCTCGACATCCGCCCGCTCAAGGCCGCCACCGGCATCAGCGAGACGGATATCGCCAAGCGCCTGATGGACTACGGTTTTCACGCCCCCACGGTGAGCTTTCCGGTGGCCGGCACCCTGATGCTGGAACCCACCGAATCGGAATCGAAGGCCGAGCTCGACCGCTTCATCGCCGCCATGATCCATATCCGCGAGGAAATCCGCCGGGTAGAAACGGGGGAATGGCCGGCGGCAAACAACCCGCTCAAAAACGCGCCCCACACCCAGCAAGATCTGCTCGATGCCGAATGGAAGCGTCCCTACTGCCGCGCCGAGGCCTGCATCCCCCTGCCCTGGGTGGCCGAAAACAAGTTCTGGCCGAGCGTGAACCGTATCGACGACGTGTATGGGGACCGCAACCCGATCTTCACCTGTCCACCCATGGCGGACCATCAGTAAGCCACCAAACCCGGCCGGCTTTGATTCCGGTCAAGGCCGGCCGTCAGCTTTCATGGGAGCGGAGCCGCTTCCCCACCTTCCCACGGTCTGCCCATGAGCCCTCACCGTGAAATCCACAAGCCCAACTTCCCTGAATGCTGGGGCAACCCTTGAGCCGCCTGCCTTGCAGGGAAAGGAAAGGCGGAGAGCGGGAGGCGGGTCGCTTTTATGTGATCGCGAAGGGCGAGACGCCGATCAGTGGCTGGTGGCCGAAACGCGCAAAGGCAGCCCAGGCAACGATGCCGACAATGACCGTGATGATCGTCCGGCTCAGCGGCCCCGCGACATAGATCTTTCCGGCGGCGCGATCACGGCGGCGCGCGCTGATGAAGTCTGCTATTGCCCAGATCAGAAAGCCTCCGAAAAGCAGTACATCACCGAGATTGCCATTGGCCAGCAGATGCGCCAGCGCCCATATCATGGTTCCGGCCAGCAAGGGGTGGCCGACGGCGCTTTTGAAACGATCGCCCGGTACATAGGCGGCGATGATCAGGATGAAGGCGGGCAGCGTCAGCAGCGAAGCCACATGTCGCGTCCAGTCCGGCGGAGTCCAGATGACGATCGGGTTGATGCGGGTTGCCCCATAGCCCCAGACCAGCAGCCCGAAGGTGAGGAGCGCAACGACGGCGTATAGCCCTTTCCAGGGAATTTCGCCCAGTTTCGCCGCTTGTGCATCGCGCCAGGGGCGCGCGAAGATCGAGACGGAATGGCCGCCGAGGAAGCTCAGAAGGCCGACAACGAGCAGGGTGTAGTCCATGAATGACTCCTTGCAAAGAATGCTGGGATGAGATGATGGGAATGACAGGGCGAGCAAGCATACAATAGTTCTCCCAGAACTTGTTTTACACATAAGTGGCAGGAGGCAGGACAACACGGGGTTGTCACCCATGGCACCCATGGCACCCATGGCACCCATGGCACCCGCGCTTCATACCATGCCATCGGTCAAGCCATGAAAGGCATGCCTCACTCGACGTGAAATTGCAACGGGAGCAAAAGAAGCAATGCTGAACTTATCAGACGAACAGCTGCAAAACGCCAAAATCCTGCTGGCGCAGGTCAAGCAGGAAAGTGCCCATAACGGCGAATTACTGAAACTGATCCTGGCGGGGAGCCTGGAACTGGACTCCTGGCTCATCGGCCACCACCTCCTCCCCGCACTCCGGGAGCATGACTTCAAGGTTTTCAATTTCAGCCGCGTACCTGAAAACGGGGCTGAACGCAGGGTGAGCCTGGTTCCGTTTCCGGATAGCAGCGCCTTTGTGCGCGACGCATCCGGCAACTGGCTGGCGCTTGAACCACATGAGGCCATCAGCGAGATTGAATACATCGGCGCACGCTATGCCCCCGACAATCGCTGGTTTCATGGCTTCCAGGCCGACATCACCACCCGGGATTCCCCGCAGACGCCGATCACCCCCTTTGAACTGGCGACAACTTGGGAAAAGATAACCGGTACCAGACCGCGGGGCTTTAAGACCGGTCTGCTCGATCAGGTGGAAGCCTTCAGCCTCAATGCCATCGGCATGGCCATCAATCTCCCCATGAACCTGATGCTGTAGGCCACCGGGTATGATTTTCCCCTCCTCATCACAACCCACCGACGAGGTGGCGCTGCGCAGGTGGTCGCAGCAGGAGGATTTGCGAACCCCGATTTCCCCGGAAAATCAAAGTGCCGTGCGCCGCTCCCGCCGCCGGTAGAGCCAGGCGATGGGGGCCAGGAGCAACAGTACGCTGCCGAGGATCAGCAGCAGGGGCCAGCGTTCGGGGGGATTCCATGCGGCCCGGCGCTGCTCCCGGACCTGGTAGTCCAGGCGCTGATATTTGAGGGTGTTGTTGCCCACGTCGTTGGGCTTGCGGTTCTTGAGCCAGGCGTGGGTCAGGGTGTAGGTCTTGGGATGGAAAGCGTAGATCCAGGGGGCGTCGTGCTGCAGCAGGCGGTTCATCTCGCGGATCAGGGTGAGGCGTTCCGGAGTGTTTTCCATGGCCTTCATCTTCTGGAACAGGCGGTCGTAGGCCGGGTTGGCGTAGTTGGAGGAGTTTTCGCCCCCGTACTTGACCCGGCCTTCACTGCCCTGGAGCAGGAAGAAGAAATTTTCAGGGTCCGGATAGTCGGCGTTCCAGCCCAGGAAGTAGAGCTGCACCGCGCCTTTCCTGAGCTTGTCCTGGAAGCGGTTGAAGTCGGTGGCCCGCACCACCAGCTGGGCATCGATCTTCTGGAACTGGCGGGTGAGCCAGTCGAGCCGGGATTTTTCGCCCATGCCGCCGGAAGTGGTGTCCAGGTTGAGCACCAGCGCCTCGCCGGTGCGGGCGTTGCGGCCGTTGGGCCAGCCGGCTTCGGCGAGGAGGCGCCGGGCTTCTTCCACGGACTTGCGCCGCGGCTTGCCCTCGACCCAGTCATAGACGTAAGGGTTGAGCCCGGCCTCGCCCGCTTCAAAGCCGAAGATGCCGGGCGGTAGCGGGCTCATGGCGGGAATGCCGCGCCCGTTCATGAAGATGGAAATGTACTCTTCCTGGTCGATGGCAATGGAAATGGCCTGGCGCAGTTTGGCGGCTTCGAGGCTATCGCCACCCACTACCGGATCGAGCAGGTTGAAGCCCATGTAGAAGGTGGAGGGGCGCACCGAGGTGAGGAGCTGGATGCCTTTCTCCTGCATTTCCTCGGTCAGGCCCACCTCGCCCCCCACCTGGATGCGCACGGCCTGATCGAAGCTGTCGGAGCCGATGCCGGATGCATCGTAATAACCCTGGAGGAACTTGTTCCAGTAGGGAATCGCTTCCTTCTCCCGGGTAAACACGGCCTGGTCGATGAAGGGTAATGGCTTACCGCAGTCGGCCAGGAGGCCGGCGGCTTCGTCTTCCGGCTCCCCTTCGCAGGGATAGGTTTCGCCCTCGAAGTAGGGATTGCGGGTGAGCACCATGCGCCGGTTGGGGTCGTTCTCGGTGAGCATGTAGGGGCCGGTGCCCACCGGCCACCAGTCCAGGGTCAGGTTCTTTTCCGCCATGCCGGGCTGGCTGAAGAAGCGGTCCACCTCCCTCGGCACGGGCGCAAAGAAGGGCATGGCAAGCCAGTAGGCAAACTGGGGATAGCGGCCCTTGATGCGGATGCGCCAGGTGAGTTCATCCACCTGGCGCACGCCTTCCAGGGGAAAGGCATCGAGATCGAGCCAGTCCTGGTCCGGCCTGGCCTTGTAGGCGGCTTCCAGGGCCTCACCCAGTTCCTTCAGGCCGACGATCTTCTCGGCCATCATGCCGAAGATGGGGGAATGCAGCCGGGGGTGGGCCAGGCGCTTGATCTGGTAGATGTAGTCGTCCGCCCGCAGGGTGCGGCGGCCGCTCACGGGGAAATCGGCGATCCCGAATTTGTCTTTCAGCTCGGCCGGCGGCAGATTCAGATAGAGGGGCCGGCCGGCCTCATCCAGGGCGAAGGCCGGGTGCGGCTGATAGCGGATGCCGGGCTTCAACTTCAGTTCATAGACGCTCTCCGCCACCTGTTCCGCCGGGGCATCGGCGCCCAGGCGCCGGCCCTGGGCGTCGTAGAACTCCGGCTCGGGCAGCCGCTCGACGGTGGCGGGAATGAGGGTGTAGGGCCGTTTCAGGTAGTGGTATTGCAGGGGCGGCTGGTAGATCTGGGCCGTGAAGGTGATTTCGTCTTCGGTGTAGGACTGGGCCGGATCGAGGTGCTTGGGGCGCTCGGTGAAGGCGGTATAGAGAATGTTGGCGCCCGCTTCCCGCAGGGGATAGGGGTCGTTCCAGACTTCGCCGCAGGCGCAAAGGAGCAGCGCCAGGGCCGGCAACAGCAGTTTCAGGACATTACGCATGGGCGGCAGTTTAGCCCAAGCCCTGCGCCGGCGGCATGAATGCCTTGCAATGCAGCATGAAATTTGATGATTCCGCTATAATCATGCGGTTCGTCCTGACAGGGAGTTACAAATGGGCTTTCTCGCCGACAAGAAAATTCTGATCACCGGTCTGCTGTCCAAGCATTCCATCGCCTATGGCATTGCCAAGGCTTGCCACCGGGAAGGTGCCCAACTGGCCTTTACGTTCCAGAGCGAGCGCTTCGAGGAACGGGTGCGCAAGTTCGCCAATGAGTTCGACAGCGATCTGGTGCTGCCCTGCGATGTCGCCAGCGACGAGCAGATCGAGGCACTGTTTACCCACCTGGCCCAACATTGGGAGGGCCTCGATGGCCTCGTGCATTCGATTGCCTACGCCCCTTCCGATTCCATCGAAGGGGATTTCCTCGAAGGCCTGTCGCGGGAATCCTTCCGCATTGCCCACGAGATTTCCTCCTACAGCTACCCGGCGCTGGCCAAGGCGGCCCGCCCCATGATGAAAGGCCGCAAGGCCGCCTTGCTCGCCCTCTCCTATCTGGGCGCCGAGCGCACCATGCCCAACTACAACACCATGGGCCTGGCCAAGGCCAGCCTCGAAGCCGCCACCCGCTACCTGGCCTTCTGCCTGGGGCCCGAGGGCATCCGCGCCAATTCCATCTCCGCCGGCCCGATCAAGACCGTGGCGGCGTCCGGCATCGGCAACTTCAGCAAGCTGCTGGCTTACAACGCGCACCATGCCCCCCTGCGCCGCAACGTGACGATCGAGGAAGTGGGCAATGCCGCCGCCTTCATGCTCTCCGACCTGGCCAGCGGCATTACCGGTGAAATTCTCTATGTGGATGGCGGCATGCACTCCACCGCCCTGGGCAACACCGACCCCTTGCCCGTCTGATCCTTCCGGTCCGCAGGCACAAAAAAACCGACTGTTCAGGTCGGCTTTTTTACGCCCCGGCCCCTGGGAGACCGGAAAGGGAGACCGGAGGCTTACTCCTTCGCGGCGAGAGCTTCCTTGTTGATATCCACCTTGTAACGCTGGCGCAGGGCCGCCATATAGGCTTGCACCTGGGCATTGGCTTCCAGGCTGGTCAGTTGCTCCTCCAGGGCTGCCTTCACATTGGCATCCACCTGGGCGCTTTCCACCTTGACTACCTTGTAGAGCCCATAACCCACGCCGGGCAATTCGACCCCCGTGTAGGCCGGGAGTGCCTTGGCATCGACCTGGAACACCGCCGTCAGGGCAGGTGCGGCCAATTTTCCGGGCGCCATGCGGGAAACGCTCTGGCTCGCACTCCAGGCCACGGACTCCTGCTTGCCGGCCTTGAGCGCAGCCAGCTTCTCTGCCCCCTGGCTGACGGCCAGGGCCAATGCTTTTTCCTGCTTCAAGCGGGCCTCGATCTCATCCTTCACCGCCTCCAGGGGCCGCAGTGCAGCGGGCTTGTGTTCCAGCAGGCGGGCAGAAACCAGGGTGCCGGGCGCCACTTCCACCGCCGCGGTGTTGCGGCCGTTCTTGACGACCTCGTCACCAAACAGGGCTTCCAGCAGCTTGGGATGATTCAGGATGCCGTCGGCCTTCTGGCGGGTGATCCAGCCGGATTGCTGGATAGGCAGCTTGTACTGCTCGGCAGCCGGTTTGAGGCTGTCGGACTGTTCATAGACCAGATTGGCGAAGTTCTCGGCCGCTTCAGCAAACTGGCGGGCAGCGCTCTGGCGCTTCAGATCGGCTTCGATCTGGCCCTTTACTTCGGCAAAGGGCTTCACCTGGGCTGCCTTGATGCCGGTCAGCTTGATGATATGAAAGCCAAAGTCGCTTTCGACCAGGTCGGACATTTCGCCTTCCTTGAGAGCGAAGGCGGCGTCTTCAAAGGGTTTCACCATCATGCCTTTGGTAAAGAAGCCCAGATCGCCCCCCTTGCTGGCGGAACCCGGGTCCTGGGAATGCTTTTTGGCCAGTTCGGCAAACCGCTCGGGGTTCTTCTTCAGCTCGGCCAGCAAGGCCTCGGCATCGGCCTTCACCTTGGCCTTCACCTCGGCCTTGTCGCCGCTGCCGGTGGTCAGCAGGATATGGCTGGCACGACGCTCTTCGGGCTGGCTGTACTGGTCCTTGTGGCTGTCGTACCAGGCCTTGATCTCGGCCTCGCTCACCCTGGCCTCCAGCTTGTCCTGGGAGAGCACCACATATTCCACCCGCAATTGCTCGGGAATACTGAAGCGGGCACTGTTCTCTTCGTAATGGCGCTGCACATCCGCCGCATCGACCTTCACCTGCCCGGCCAGGGACTGCCAGGGAATCAGGGCTTCTTGAACCTGGCGGGTTTCGGCCTGCAGGCCCACCACGCGATCCGCCACGGTACGCGCCACAAAGGCCGATTCGCCCACGGCGCCGATCAGGGCCTGGAGGGCCATGTCGCGCCGCAACTGGGCTTCGAAACCGGCGGGGTTCATGCCCTGGGAGGCCAGCACGGTCTCATAGCGCTGCCTGGAAAAACGGCCCTCTTCCTGGAAGGCGGGAATGCTGGCGATCATCTCCTGCAGCGCCTGAACGCTGACGCCGAGGCGCATCCGGTTCACTTCCTGGAGCAGCAGCTGCTGGTCCACCAGACCGTTCAGAACGCTCTCCCGGATGGCCGGGGAATCCAGCAGCTTCGCATCCACGCCCGGAAACTGGGCGCGCATCCGGGTCTGCTGCTCACGCATGGCTTGCTGGAACTGGTTCAGGGTGATCTTCTCATCCCCCACTTTGGCCACCTCTCTGGCACCGCCATCTTTGTCCATGTAGGAACCCAGGCCCCACATGGCAAAAGGGACCATGATCAACAGCAAGAAGACCTGGACGATGCGTTTGTTGTTACGGACGGCGTCAAACATGGCGGGATTTTCGACTGTAGTTGATGAAACGGAAAAGGCGAACCGGGTTCGCCTTTTCTGGAAGTTCTGGCGGAGCGGACGGGACTCGAACCCGCGACCCCCGGCGTGACAGGCCGGTATTCTAACCAACTGAACTACCGCTCCGCAGCTAGAGGCCGGATACTACCACAGTCTCACCACCGGCCACACCAGCCGGCAACGGCACAAGATCGCAGGAGGCCGACATCCGGAATGTGGAATACGGAATGCGGATAGAGCGACAAGCCGGGGCCGCGGGCCAACCCAGGGATCGAGCCCCCAGCACCCGGAACCCCAAACGGGGCACGACTCAATGACGCGGCAAGGCTTCCCTGGCCGGCCCGCCCGCCTCGGGCAGGCTTGCTTCCTGATGGAAACCCGGCGGCTCATGAGCCGCATGACCATGCTCCTGGGCGTCATGGTCGTGATCAAACACACTCTGGGTCAGGGCAATGGTGGCGACCCCCAGGCCAATCAGCAGCACCTGCATGAGGGTAGCCCGCAGTTCGGTGCGCTTGTGCAGGCCGGGAATCAGGTCCGCCACGGCCACATAAATCATGCTGGCGGCGGCCACCGCAAGCAGGTAGGGAATCCAGGAGGTCAGGGATGACAGGGCAAAATAGGCCAGCAAGCCGCCCACCAAGGTGGCAAAACTGGAGAGCAGATTGAAGATCAGCGCCTTCTTTTTGCTGTAGCCGGAATGGCACAGCACCATGTAATCCCCCAGTTCCTGGGGAATCTCATGAGCAATGATGGCCACGGCCGTAACAATGCCCAACTGGGCATCCTGCATGAAGGCTGCCGCGATCAGGATGCCATCGACAAAATTGTGAAAGGTGTCTCCTACCAGGATCATCAGGCCCGAGCGGCCATGATCATGGGTGGGAGCATGGGCCTCATGGGCTTCGCAATGATCGTGATGGCAATGGCGCCAGAGCACCAGTTTTTCCAGCACGAAGAACCCCAGGATGCCGGCAAGAATGGAGGCTGCCACCCGGGCCGGGTCTCCCACACCGGCAAAGGCATGGGGAATGACTTCGAGAAAGGCAGCCCCGAGCAGGGCGCCGATGGCGTATGAAACCAGCAGGGAAAGCCGCCCTGCCCCCACCAGATTTCCCAGCAGCGCCGCAGCCAGTACGCTGATGCCACCACCCAGGATGCTGCTGAAGATGATCCAGTTCAGAGTACTCACGGAATTCCCGACCCAAAAGGGGAGCGGATTATACGTCTTCGAGCCAGATCAGACTAGCCATCCTCCCTGTGCGCCCATCCCGGCGGTAAGAGAAGAAAGCCTCGGAATCCCGATAGGTACAGCCGCTCCCCCCTTGTACCGACTGCAAGCCACAGGCCGCCAAGCGCTGCCGCGCCAGGCCCTGGAGATCAGCCCAGTACCGGCCCGCTGCTCCGGCCCAAAAGCAGCTTGCCGAAGCCGCATCCCGGGCCAGGAACGCGGCCCGGACCTCTGCCCCCACCTCAAAAGCCTCAGCCCCGATGGCAGGCCCCAGCCAGGCCAGGATTTCCGCCCCGGCAATCCCCATGGCGGTCACCGTGTTTTCCAGGATGCCGGCCAGCAATCCCCGCCAGCCTGCGTGGGCGGCCGCGACGACGGTCCCGGCCCGGTCACAGAACAAGACCGGCAGGCAATCTGCCGTCATCACCGCACAGACCTGGCCCGGGCTCCGGCTGACGACACCATCCGCTTCCCAAGGTCCCTCTTCCCTTGGTCCCTCTTTATCGGCCGGCAATTCCAGCACCCGGGTGCCATGCACCTGCGCCAGCCAGACCGGGGTGCCAGGCAAGTGCGGCGCCAGCAGTGCGCGGTTGGCGGCTACCGCTTCGGCCGCGTCCCCGACATGGTCGCCCAGATTGAAGCTATCGTAAGGCGGCAAACTGACACCGCCTTGCCGGGTGGTCTGCAAACAGCGCACCCGGCGCGGGGCGGGCCATTCCGGAACGATGAACTCAGGCATCCTGCAATGCGGCAATGAGCCGCACCATGTCGTCAGGCAAGGTGATTTCCCAGGACAGGGATTCGCCGCTGGCCGGATGCAGCAACCCCAGCCGGGCGGCATGGAGCGCCTGCCGGGTAAAGGCGGGCAGACTTTCCACGCTGCGGCCATAGACGGGATCGCCGAGCAGGGGATGCCCCAGGGCGGCCATGTGCACCCGGATCTGGTGGGTTCGCCCGGTTTCCAGACGGCAGCAGACCAGGGTTGCCCCGGCATAGCGGGCCTGGACGCGGTAATGGGTGATGGCGGGCTTGCCCCCCGGCACTACCGCCATTTTGGTGCGCTGTACCGGATGCCGGCCAACAGGAGCCTCCACGGTGCCCTTGCCGCGCAACTCACCGATGGTCACCGCAAAATATTCCCGCTTCACGGTTCTGGCCTGCAACTGCCGGACCAGGTCGGTCTGGGACTCCAGGGTCTTGGCAACCACCAGCAAGCCGCTGGTATCCTTGTCCAGCCGATGCACGATACCCGCCCGGGGAACACCGGCCAGCTTCGGATCATGGTGCAGCAGGGCATTCATCAGGGTGCCGCTCCAGTTGCCACTGCCCGGGTGCACCACCATGCCGGCCGGCTTGTTGATGACCATCAGCATCTCGTCTTCGTACACCACGTCCAGGGCAATGTCTTCCGGCGTCTGGGCCAGCATTTCCTGGTCCGGCAGTGCCATCAGCAGCACGGACTCGCCGCCCCTCACCTTGCGCTTGGTCTCCAGTTCCGCCACGCCGTCCACCAGAACCTGGCCCGCCTTGATCCAGCCCTGCAGGCGATTACGTGAATACTGGGGCAGCAGCATTGCCAGAACCTGATCGAGACGCCGTCCTGCTTCTGCTTCGGGAACCCACAAACCGTCTTCCGGGCTTGGGCTATAATCTTCGGGGTTTTCTTGAGGAATGTTCATATATGCGAAGTGTAGCCGGGCTTGGGCCCAACAAGTTGGCCCGCGAAATTTCTTCTCGCCATTTTCCCGGGAAGTGGATGGCTCCGGCCCGGCGCATGGTCCTGGTGCTCTCGCTTACCTGGCTGGGCGGCTGCAGCCTGTTGCCGGAACAGATCGACATGACGGCCGGCTGGTCTGCCAGCAAGCTGTATTCTGAAGCCAAATCGGCCATGAGCGACAATAACTGGGAAGAAGCCATCAAGATGTACCAGAAGCTGGAATCCCGTTACCCCTACGGCCGCTTCGCCCAGCAAGCCCAGATGGAAGTGGCCTATGCCTACTGGAAGGATGGGGATGCGGCCTCCGCCCTGGCGGCCTGTGACCGCTTCATCAAGCTGCACCCCAATCACCCCAATGTGGATTACATGTACTACCTGAAGGGCCTGGTGACCTTCAATGAAGACCTGGGCTTCATGGGTTATCTGAATACCCAGGACCAGTCGGAACGAGACCCCAAGTCGGCCAGGGAATCCTTTGAAACCTTCAAGGAACTGGTGCAACGCCTCCCCAACAGCAAATACACCCCGGACGCCATCCTGCGCATGAACTATCTGGTCAATGCCCTGGCGGCGCACGAAGTGCATGTGGCGCGCTACTACATCAAGCGAGGGGCTTACGTGGCGGCCGCCAATCGCACCCAGTTCGTCATCAAGAACTATCCCAACACTCCCTCCCAGGAAGAAGCGCTGTACATTCTGGTGGTGGCCTACGACAAGATGGGCATGGAGCCCCTGCGGGCCGACGCGGAACGGACCATGCGCCTCAACTACCCCAACAGCGCCTATTACACCCAGGGACTGGAAAAGAAAAAGCCCTGGTGGCAGGTTTTCTGAGCAGGCTCAGTTGACCTGCTTGATGGCCAGAACGGCCTGATTGCGCAGGGTACGCAACAAAGACAACTCCTTCTCGGAAATTTCGATCCCCCCAGCTTCGTCCCGGTCGGCATAGATCAGGGCAACCGGGTTGGTCTTGATATTGAGGGGCAGCACCACAAAAGTCTTCGAGGCAAGCAGTTTTCGATACCAATCGGGGATGCGGCTGGCGATCTTGGGATCATCGACATCACTGATCAGGATATCCACCCCCTTGGAGGTGGCCGCATGAAAAATGTCGGGGGTAAAGCTCAAGGTGAAGCGAAACTGCCTGGCAAGCTCGGTGCTCTCCGGTCCGAAACCAAAACGGCCCTGCATCACATTGTGCCGGGCATCCTTGATGCAGAGGATCACCCGCTTGAAACCCATGGCCCGATACATGGTTTCCAGGATGATGCGCAGAATGTCGTTGAGCTTGAAACCTTCCACCAGTGAATTGCTGATGTCCTGAATCCCGGCGGTCAGGATTTCCTGGGCATCCGCGGATTTCCTGCCTTCCTCGCCAAAGCTGCCAGTATCCAGCCCCAGCAGATTATCGCCCCCCAGCACCGCCTCCCCCAAGGAGCTATCGCCCGCATCGTCCCCTGCCGCGCTTTCCTCCGCCGGGGCGGCAATTCCGGCGATGCCAAGCCTCTTCAACTGTCGGCCAAACTGGGTTTGTTGCAAATTGACGCGGATGATGCGGGCAAATTCGCGGATTTCCTCCACCGCCGTTTCAATGGTCTGCTTGAGCTCCTGTTCGCTCAGGGCAAGCGAAGCACCAAAACGGCTGGAAACCTTGCGCAGTTCCTTCTCCAGGCCCTCGACCGAAGCACTCAGCAGCACATTGCAGATTTCATTGGAGAAAGCGGAAAGGACCTGCATCCGGTCATCCGGGGTAAGCGGTTTGCGCACCGGCCCGCTCGGCAGGCGACGCATGCTATTGACGATCAGGCCGGGAAAGCCCCAGCTTCTGGCAATGCCGATTCCGAGATCCTCGAAATTGACTCCCAGCACCTGCAGGGCCGCCACCGCTTCCGGAACCTCCTTTTGCGCGACCAACTTGCGAATTTCTTCGCTTTCCTCGGGCAGGTAATACTGGGACAAAAGTCGCCCCAGATTGTGGAACATGGCACAGATGAAGGGTTGCTCCTGTTCCATGTTCTGCTGCTTTGAAGCAATGCCCCTGGCCAACAAGGCGGCCATGTTGGCGCGCAGGAACTCTTCCTTGAGTTGATTGGCATTGCTCTTGTTTTGCAGATGCTCGAAAAGCAGCACCGTCACGGTAATATTGCGCACGGCATCAAAGCCGAGCACGATCACGGCCCGGGACACCGTGCTGATATTGCCCCCTCCCGCCTGACGGAAATGGGCGGAATTCACCAGGCGTAGAATCTTGTTGGTGAGGGAAAAGTCCTTGAGAATGGAACTGGAGAGCCGCGCAACACTCTCGGTTTCGCTGGAGGCGATCTTGTTGATGGCGCCGACGGATTCCGACAGGGCCGGGAAATCTCCCTTGTGGCGGAGGCGCCGCAACAGGAAATCCACCGTGCTTTGCAGATGGCTCCCCTGACCGTTGTCTTCCCCTTCAGGCGCCAGATAGCCTTCCAGAGCCTGGAGAAATTGTGCCACCGTTGAATAACGGTTTTCCGGCAAGCGGGCGGTGGCTTTCATCAGGATGTCGCCCAGCCTGTCATCGATCGTCACGGAACCGTCACCGGGAAGCCTGACGCTCTCGTTGGCGATCTGGTTCATGATCTGATGAAGGTTTTCCCCCTGGATGGCCCGCCGCCCGCTCAGCATTTCGAACAGGATCAGCCCCGCTGCAAAAACATCGGTCTGCGCGCTGATGACCCGGCTGGAAATGTATTCGGGGGCCATGTAGGCCGGGGTGCCGGACAACTCCTGCTGGCCGGTGCTGCCCCCTGCCACATGGGTGGCGATGCCAAAATCCATGACCCGGGGCGCACCGCTTTCATCCATCAGGATATTGCTGGGCTTCAGGTCCCGGTGAATCAGCCCGTGGGAGTGGGCATGGGCAACGGCCTCCAGGATGCTGACCATGAGGGTGGCCCCCTTGACGGCCGGCAGAGCCCCCTGGCGCCGCAGATGCAGGCCCAGGTTTTCTCCGGGCACGTATTCGAAGACCAGGAAAATGTCCCCGTCTTCTTCTCCCGCCTCATAAATGGGAACGATACCGGCATGGCGCAGTTTGCTGACCATCCGGGCTTCGGCCAGGAGCGCAGCATTCTGTTGTGGATCGGGCTGGCTGAAATGCAGGGTCTTGACGGCGACTTCCCGCTCAAGCTGCGGGTCAAAGGCCAGATAGACCACACTCTGCGCACCCCGACCCAGTTCCCGGATCACTTCGAATCGTCCGATTTTTTTTGTCATTTTGAAAGCCATGCCCAGGCAATTGAACCAACGCTACCTTCCTGAAGGTATTACAGAATTCCTGCTAAATCCACAACAATTCCGCAGGCAGATCATTTTCTCCGGCCAGAAAGGCATTTTGTTCAAACAGAAGCGCCGCTTCACGCCCTTCCTGCCGGGATGAACCAGGGACGAAAATCGTGCATTCCAGGGGCCAGCCACCTGAACAGGAATGATTCTCACCCGAAAAAATGATGTGTCCGCGATCCAGCAGGTATTTCTTCAACTTTTCCTGTCGCGCCCGGTTCTCTTCCCGGGGTAGCAAGCGCGAACCAGGATTCCAGGCGGTCAGCAGGCACCAGCAGGAAAACCCGGCCTGGCGCAGGCAGGCATCGAGTTGCGGCTGCCGCTCCCCCACCCGCAACTCCAGCGTGCCGCAGGGCAAGGCGATCCGGTAACGCGTCATCCGGTAAGCCCGGTCCAATTCCTCGGTAAAGCTCAGCTTTCCTCCTCCAGCAGATCGGCCACCCCGATCAAGCGGGCTGATTCGCTCACCGGCAGTGCCTCCACCGTGCTGAGCTGTCGTGCGAGTACCCGGGTCCGGGTTTCCGCCTTGCCAATGCTGTTGCTGGCTTCATCGAGTTTCTTGCGGGTATGGGCCAGTGCTTCGCCAAACTTGCTGAATTCCGTCTTCACCGCGCCCAGCACGGCCCAGACTTCGGCTGAATGACGTTCGATGGCCAGGGTGCGAAAACCCATCTGCAAACTGTTGATCATGGCCGCCAGGGTCGTCGGCCCCGCCAGACTCACCCGCCACTCCCGCTGCAAGGTGTCGGCCAGGCCAGGGCGTCGCAACACCTCGGCGTACAAGCTCTCGATGGGCAGATAAAGGATGGCAAAATCCGTGGTGTGGGGCGGCGCCACATATTTTTCCCGGATCGTCCGGGCCTCCAGCTTCAGACGCACCTCGATGGCCCGGGCCGCCTCTTCCTGGGCAACTGGGTCGCCCCGGTCCTGGGCCTCCTGAAGCCGCTGGTAATCTTCCAGAGGAAACTTGGCGTCGATGGGCAACCACACCGGACTATCATCCTGCTGCCCCGGCAGCCGGATGGCGAATTCGACCCGCTCATTACTGCCCGGCCGGGTGATGACGTTGCAGGCATATTGCTCGGCAGTCAGCAGTTGTTCCAGCAAGTTGGCCAACTGCAGCTCGCCCCATGACCCCCGGGTCTTCACATTGACCAGTACCCGCTTCAGATCCCCCACCCCGGTCGCCAGGGACTGCATGGCGCCCAGGCCGCGATGCACCTGTTCTAGCCGCTCACTGACCAGCTTGAAGGATTCTCCCAGGCGCTGCTCCAGGGTGGCATGGAGTTTCTCGTTCACCGTGCACCGCATTTCCTCCAGCTTGCCGGCATTGTCAGCCTGCATGGCCTGGAGGCGGGATTCCACGGTCCCCCGCAACTGCACGAAACGCTCATCGAGCCCTTGGGAAAAGCGGCTCAGTTCCCGGGCAAAAGCTTCCAGGCGATCGCTCTGCAACTGCCCTAGTTGTCCTACGTGCTGCCCCAGCGTTTGAGCCAGCTGCGCCCCGGCACGGGCCCGCTCCTCCCGCTCCCGGAAAGCGGCTTCGGCAGCCTCCTTGCGGCCCTGAGCCCATTGCTCACGCTGCTCCCGCCCGAGTCGTTCCAGAGCGATTTCCAGGGCCTGGCAAAAGGCCGCCTGGTCATGCCCCTGGCGCCGTCCCTGCCAGACGAAGAAAAGCAACAGCAACTGCAGCAGGAGCACGGCGAGAAGAAGGTAATCACTCACAAATATATCCCGGTCATGGAGCCCGCCATTTTACGCCGGGCACGCGGCTTGAACACGCCAAATCAAGACCAGCCCGGCCCCTGAAAATCCGGCTTGTGAACCCAGGCAAGGCAGCCTGATGCTGATTGGCAAAATAGCGGCCAGCAAGGGCATATCCCGCTGCCTTGCCAGAATGGAGGACTCGCCTTGCCAGGATGGAAGGACTCTAAACCCGGCGGAAAACCAAGAAGAAAGGCCCGGAAACCCGGGGCATCATCACCGGCCCGGCCTCCGGCCTGAAAGGCTAGAACTCGTCGCGCCAGGCTCTCAGGGTGGCAAAGACCTGTACCGGCAGCAGAGCTTCCGGATTCCGTTCGCGGGCCCGCGCCGCAACGGCCTGCACCCCATGGCGCAGGAAGGGATTCGTGGCCTTCTCCTCCGCCAGGGTGGACGGCACGGTCGCCTGACCCAGCTGGCGCAAGCGCTCGCAGGCCTCGATGCGTGCCAGGATGGCCGGATTCTCCGGCTCGACCAGGGCGGCAAAGGCCAGGTTCTGCAGGGTGTATTCGTGGGCGCAGAAGATCCGGGTGTTGTCCGGCAGGGCAGCGATCTTTTCCATGGCCTGGAACATCTGCTCCGGGGTTCCCTCGAACAGGCGGCCACAACCGGCGCCAAACAGGGTGTCACCGCAAAACAAGGCATCTTCAAACTGATAGTCTTCAAGCAGATAGGCCAGATGGCCGCGCGTATGTCCGGGGACGGCCCAGACCTGGACGGGCAAGCCCAGCACCTGGAGGGTTTCACCGCCGGCCAGAGGCCGGTTGAGCCCTGTGATAGACTCCGCAGCCGGCCCGAAAACAGGCAGCCCGGGGTCCCGATCCAGCAGGCCGGCCACCCCGCCCTGATGATCCTGGTGGTGGTGGGTGATGAGGATGCCTTTCAGGGCGACGTTCTCCTGGGCCAGCCAGGCCAGCACGGGGGCGGCGTCGCCCGGATCGACCACCACCGCCTCATGACCAGCCCGCAGGGCCCAGATGTAATTGTCCCGGAATGCGGGAATGGCAATAATCTCTAACATCCCGGAACTATTCTTCAAAGCGAACGCAATGTCAATTCAGGGTTTGGAAAAATGGCTGCAGACTCCCCAGGGCTGCTACGTCCTGGACTGGGAACAGGCCAGACTGGATGAAGCCCTGGCCGACGTGTTCGGCTTCAATGCGCTGCAACTGGGCATGCCGGAACGGGATTTCCTGCGCAGCAACCGGATTCCGATGCGCATGACCCTGGGTGACACGGCCGGCACCGACCTGCGTTGCGACTTCACCCAGTTGCCCATCGCCGCCCAAAGTATCGATCTGGTGGTGCTGCCTCATGTGCTGGAGTTTTACCCGGACCCCCACCAGATTCTCCGGGAGGTGGAGCGCATCCTGATCCCCGAAGGTCAGCTCTTCATCCTCGGCTTCAACCCCTATTCCCTCTGGGGTCTGCGCCGCCACCTGCCCCCCGCTCCCCAGGGCTTTCCCTGGAATGGCCGCTACCTGTCCGTCCTGCGTCTCAAGGACTGGCTCACCCTCCTCAATTTTGAACTGGACCGGGGCGCTTTCGGTGCCTACGCTCCGCCCTGCAAGACTGCAAAATGGCTCAAGCGCTGGCACTTCATGGAACTTGCCGGTGACCGCTGGTGGGGTTTTGCCGGCAGCATTTACATGATTCGCGCCATCAAGCGGGTCCATGGCATGCGCCTGATCATCCCCAACTGGCGCAACCAGCAAGTCCAGGTCAAGGCCAAGGCTCTGACCCCGATCGCCCGCAAGGAAAACAACAATGTCTGATCTGGATATTTATACCGATGGCGCCTGCAAAGGCAATCCCGGTCCTGGCGGCTGGGGCGCCCTGCTGCGCACCGGCACCCACGAGAAGGAACTCTGGGGCGGCGAACGGGACACCACCAACAACCGCATGGAGCTCACCGCCGTGATCCGCGCCCTGGAAGCCCTGAAGCGTCCGGTTTCAGCACGGATTTACACGGACTCGAAATACGTCCAGCAAGGCATCAGCGAGTGGATTCACGGCTGGAAGCGAAATGGCTGGAGAACCGCCAGCAAAGCCCCGGTAAAGAATGCCGACCTGTGGCAGCAACTGGATAAACTGGCCGGCCAGCACCAGTTGCAATGGATCTGGGTCAGGGGCCACACCGGCCACCCCGAAAACGAACGCGCCGATGCCCTGGCCAATCGCGGCATCGAAGAACTAAAACCCAGCAAGGAACAAAAACCATGAGACAGATCTTTCTGGACACCGAAACCACCGGCATCGAACCCCGCCAGGGCCACCGCATCATCGAAGTGGCCGGTGTGGAAATGGAGAACCGGCGCTTCACCGGCCGGCAACTGCATCACTATGTGAACCCGGAGCGGGAAATCGACGCGGGCGCCCAGGCCGTGCACGGCATCAGCAATGCGTTTCTCGAAGACAAGCCCAGGTTCGCAGACATCGCCCGGGAATTGCAGGAATTCATCCGGGATGCCGAGCTGGTGATCCACAATGCCGCGTTCGACATCGGCTTTCTCGACGCCGAGTTTGCCCGCCTCGACCTGCCCCAGACCCGGCAGATCTGCAACGGGGTCCAGGACACCCTGAAAATGGCCCGGGAACTGCATCCGGGCAAGCGCAACAATCTCGATGCCCTGTGCGAACGCTACCAGATCAACAACGCCCATCGCACCTTGCACGGCGCCCTGCTCGACGCAGAACTGCTGGCCGAGGTCTACCTGGCCATGACCCGTGGCCAGGAAAGCCTGATCATGGACCAGCCCGCCGCAGGCAACAGCCCGGCGCTGCAGGACCTGGTCAAGCAGGCTCCCCGGCAGCGCGGCCCCCTGCTGGTGCGCCGGGCCGAAGGCGAAGACCTGGAAGCCCATCGACGGGTGCTGGAGGGCATCCAGAAAGACAGCAAGGGCGCCTGCCTCTGGCTCCAGGCACCGGAGGTTGCCGTCAGTGAAGCCTGAATGGCCCCGCTGGTGCAGCAATCCCTACCTGCTGCTCACCCTCTCGGCCCTGTTCTGGTCCGGCAACATGGTGCTGGGCCGGGGCCTCAGGGATGACATACCTCCGATTGCGCTGGCCTTCTGGCGCTGGCTGATCGCCTTTGCCCTGGTGCTGCCACTGGCCCTGCCCCACTGGTCAGCTCATGCCCACCTGATCCGCCGCCACCTGCCCGCCCTGCTCCTGCTCGCAGCTCTGGGCATTGCCAGCTACAACACCCTGGCCTATCTGGCCCTGCAGACCACCACCGCCACCAATGCGCTCCTCCTGAACGCCTTCGTCCCCATCGCCACCCTCACCCTGGCCTGGATTTTCTTCAAAAAGAGACTGAGCCGGATGGAAGGCATCGGCGTTGCTGTTTCACTCCTGGGCGCCCTGACCCTCATCACCCGGGGCGACCCGGCCAGCCTGGCCACGCTGACCCTCAACACCGGCGACCTGTGGATGCTGGGCGCGGTGCTGGTCTGGGCCTGCTACACCCTGGGGCTGCAGTTTCGCCCGCCCGGCATGCCGCCGATGCTGCTGCTGGCGGTGCTGTTCGCCCTGGGCCTCATCATGCTGGCCCCCTTCTACCTCTGGGAAATCCTGCAAGGCAGACATATCCAGCTGCATACCGGCAGCCTCCTGGGGCTGGCCTACCTGGGTATCTTTCCCAGTTTCATCGGCTACATCTTTTACAACCGGGGCGTCGCCGAGGTCGGCGCCAGCCGGGCCAGCCTGTTCATCCATTTGATGCCGGTATTCGGCATCTTGCTGGCCGCCCTGTTCCTGAACGAACGCCCCAGCCTCTACCACCTGCTGGGCATGAGCCTGATCTTCACCGGCATTGCCCTGGTAACCCGCAAACCCGTCCGGCCATGAAAGCCCGCCTCGCTTCCTTGCTGCAGGGCCTGCGCCAGCCCCGGCCCACCCTTTCCGCCTCCCTCTGGCAACAGACCCTGGCTCACTCCCCGGTTTTCCGGCATCTGTCCGCCCAGGAACGAGAGCGCCTGAAAACCTTGAGCCAGGATTTCCTGCGGGAAAAGGAATTCACTGGCGCCGCCGGGCTGGAACTCAGCGACCCGATGCGGGTGCACATCGCCGCCCAGGCTTGCCTGCCCATCCTGGAACTGGGCTTGGCCGCCTACCGGGACTGGGTGGGGGTGATCGTCTATCCGGCAGAATTCATCATCCCCCGCCAGATCATGGACGAAAGCGGCGTGGTGCACGAATATGAAGACACGGCCTCGGGCGAAGCCTGGGAAGGCGGCCCGGTGATCCTGTCATGGCAGGACAGCCAGATGGAGGATGAAGGCTACAACGTCATCATCCACGAATTTGCCCACAAGCTGGACATGTTGAATGGCGAAGTGGACGGCATTCCCGCCCTGCATTCCGGCTTGCAGCTCGATGAGTGGAAGACGACCCTGCAGGCCAGCTACGAGGATTTCTGCAAACGGGTAGACCGGAATGATGACCCGGCTCTGGACCCGGCCCTGGACCCGACGCTGGACCCGATCCTTGACCCTTATGGGGCCGAACACCCTTCGGAATTCTTTGCGGTTTCCAGCGAAGCCTTTTTTGGCAACCCCGAGGGGCTGGGGGCGCTTTACCCCCGATGGTACGAACTCTTGAGCCGTTACTACCGCCAGAACCCCCTGGAACGCCGCCTTACTTCACCTTGACCTGCTGGGGGGCCAGCATGGCCTCCAGCAAGCCGAGGGAGGCATCCTCCACCATGTCGATCACCACATCGAAGCCATAACCCAGGCCGTAGTAGGGATCGGGCACTTCGTCATCGTCGTAGTTCCGGGCGAATTCCATGAACAGATGGATTTTCTGGTGCTTTTCCGGATCGGTCATGCGCCGCAGATTGTCCAGATTGGTCTTGTCCATGGCCAGGATCAGATCGAAATACTCCAGATCCTGGGGCGTCACCTTGCGGGCCCGCATCCAGGAAAGATCATAACCTCGGGAAGCCGCCGCGCGCTGGGTACGAAGATCGGGGGGTTCGCCGACATGGTAGCCATGCGTACCCGCCGAATCGATCTCGAAGCGGTCTTCTAGACCCCTATCCTGCAGCAGTTTGCGAAACACTCCCTCGGCGGTGGGAGAACGGCAGATATTGCCCATGCATACGAACAGCAAACGACTCACTGGAGCATCCTTCCGGGCTCCGTTGGGGAATAGATCCCTGCGTGCCCACGCGGTATCCATGATGGTCTTCCTTTGTTGTGGAATAGAGAAATTTTGACTTGTTATGGCCTCATTCTGCGCCATTGCCAGCATGATGGCAACAAGCCGGATTTATCCCATGAACATGAATCCACTCAGTTCCCATCGTGCACTGCCGCACCAAACACGCTCTCCTTGAGCCGGAACAATTCGTCCCGGGTCGCCGCCGCCTTCTCGAATTCCAGATTCCTGGCATACTCGCCCATGAGTTTTTCCAGGCGCTTGATTTCCTTGGCCAGGGCTTTCTCGCTCATGGCCTCGTAACCGGCCTGCTGCAGGGCAGCCTTGAGTTCCTTCTGGGCCGACTCCGCGTCGTAGATGCCATCGATGATGTCCTTGATGCGCTTGACGATGCCCTTGGGCTCGATGCCGTGCTCCTTGTTGAAGGCAATCTGCTTTTCCCGGCGCCGCTCGGTTTCCGCCATGGCTCGCCCCATGGAGTCGGTGATCCGGTCGGCGTAGAGGATGGCCTTGCCGTTCAGGTTGCGGGCGGCCCGGCCGATGGTCTGGATCAAGGAGCGCTCGGAGCGCAGGAAACCCTCCTTGTCCGCGTCCAGGATCGCCACCAGGGCCACCTCGGGAATGTCGAGCCCCTCGCGCAGCAGATTGATGCCCACCAGCACGTCGAATTCCCCCAGACGCAAGTCGCGGATGATCTCCACCCGCTCCACGGTGTCGATGTCCGAATGCAGGTAACGCACCTTGACGCCGTTCTCGCGCAGGAAATCGGTCAGATCCTCGGCCATGCGCTTGGTGAGCGTCGTCACCAGCACCCGTTCGTTCACCGCCACCCTGGCCTTGATTTCCGGCAACAGATTGTCCACCTGGGTGGTGGCAGGACGCACTTCCACCACCGGGTCCACCAGTCCCGTCGGCCGTACCACCTGCTCCACCACCTGGCCAGCATGTTCCTTTTCGTAGGCAGCAGGGGTTGCCGAGACAAAAATCGTCTGGCGCAACATGGCCTCGAACTCCTCGAACTTCAGCGGCCGGTTGTCCAGGGCCGAGGGCAGGCGGAAGCCGTAATTGACCAGATTTTCCTTGCGCGACCGGTCCCCTTTGTACATGGCCCCCACCTGGCCGATGCTGACGTGAGACTCGTCGATGAACATCAGGGCATCGGCAGGCAGGTAATCGATCAGGGTCGGCGGCGGTTCCCCGGGCTGGCGGCCGGAAAGATGCCGTGAGTAGTTCTCGATGCCCTTGCAAAAGCCGATTTCATTGAGCATCTCCAGGTCGAATCGGGTGCGCTGGTCGATGCGCTGGGCTTCCACCAGCTTCTGTTCCCGCTGGAAGAAATCCACCCGCTGACGCAGTTCTTCCTTGATGGCCTCCACCGCGCGCAGCACCGTGGCCCGCGGGGTGACGTAATGGGAGGCCGGAAAGACCGTGAACCGCAAGGCCTTGTGCAGCAGTTCGCCGGTCAGGGGATCAAAGAAACGCAGGGACTCCACCTCGTCATCGAACAATTCCACCCGCACCGCATGCTCGGCGTTTTCCGCCGGGAAGATGTCGATCACGTCCCCCCGCACCCGGAAGATGCCGCGGTGGAAATCCAGGTCATTGCGCTCGTACTGCATTTCGATCAGGCGCTTGACGATGGCGCGCTGATCCAGCTTGTCCCCCACCCGCATGGTGAGGATCATGTCGTGGTAATCCTCCTTGTCACCGATACCGTAGATGCAGGAAACCGAGGCCACGATCACCACATCCCGGCGTTCCAGCAGGCTCTTGGTGGCCGACAGGCGCATCTGCTCGATGTGCTCGTTGATGGCCGAGTCCTTCTCGATGAACAGATCCCGGGACGGCACATAGGCCTCCGGCTGGTAGTAGTCGTAGTAGGAAACAAAGTATTCCACCGCGTTTTCCGGGAAGAACTCCTTCATCTCCGAATAGAGCTGGGCCGCCAGGGTCTTGTTATGGGCCAGGATCAGGGCCGGACGCCCGGTGCGGGCGATGACGTTGGCCATGGTGAAGGTCTTGCCGGAGCCGGTGACCCCGAGCAGGGTCTGGAAGGAAAGCCCGTCGGCCAGCCCCTCCACCAGTTGCCGGATCGCCTCGGGCTGGTCGCCGGCGGGGGGAAAGGGCTGGTGCAGACGAAAAGGGCTGCCGGGAAAACTGATCACGTCACTTTCCGGCGGAGTGGGAGTGCGGTCGGTCTGATCTGCCATGTTAGAATTTCCGGCTGTTTTTGTTGGACCCCCTTAACTGGAGCCGAGCCGGGATTATTGCCCAATTCACCGACTCGCCCAAGCCAATCACCGAATACCTGGAGAAACCATGACCGCATCGCTTTTTGCCGCCGTTGAAATGGCGCCCCGTGACCCGATTCTCGGCCTGACCGAAGCCTTCAACGCCGATAGCCGTGCGACCAAGGTCAATCTGGGCGTGGGCGTTTATTACGACGACAACGGCAAACTGCCGCTCCTGGCCGCCGTCAAGGCCGCCGAGGAAGCCCGCCTGAAGAGCCTGCCGCCGCGCGGCTACCAGCCCATCGAAGGGAACGCCACCTACAACCAGGCCGTGCAGAACCTGCTGTTTGGTAGCGGTTCCGAGCTGGCCAGCAATGGCGCCGTGCTCACCATCCAGGCCCTGGGCGGCACCGGCGCCCTCAAGATCGGCGCCGATTACCTCAGGAAGCTGCTGCCCCAGGCCGGCCTCTACATCAGCGACCCGTCCTGGGAAAACCACCGCGCCCTGTTCGAGGCGGCCGGTTTTCGGGTCGAGACCTATCCCTACTACGATGCCGCCACCCGGGGCGTGAACTTCGAGGGCATGAAAGCCCGGCTCGCCGCCCTGCCCGCCGGTTCCATCATCGTCCTGCACGCCTGCTGCCACAACCCCACCGGCGCCGACCTCACCGAGGCCCAGTGGCAGGAAGTGGTCGCCGTGTGCCAGGAAAAGCGGCTGGTGCCCTTCCTCGACATGGCCTACCAGGGCTTTGCCGATGGCATCGAGCCGGACGCCGCGGCGGTCCGCGCCTTCAGCGCCTCCGGCCAGCAGTTCTTTGTCTCCAGCTCCTTCTCCAAGAGCTTTTCCCTCTATGGCGAGCGGGTCGGCGCCCTCTCCATCGTCACCGCCAGCAAGGAAGAGGCCGGCCGGGTGCTGTCCCAGGTCAAGCGCGTGATCCGCACCAACTACTCCAACCCCCCGACCCACGGCGGCGCCGTGGTGGCCGCCGTGCTCGGTAGCACCGAACTGCGCCAGATGTGGGAAGAGGAACTGGCCGGCATGCGCGAGCGCATCCGCGCCATGCGCACCGGCCTGGTGGATGCCCTGAAGGCTCAGGGCGTGAGCCAGGACTTCTCCTTCGTGATCCAGCAGCGCGGCATGTTCTCCTACACCGGCCTCACCGCCGCCCAGGTAGAACGCCTGAAGACCGAGTTCGGCATCTACGCCGTGTCCACCGGCCGCATCTGCCTGGCGGCCCTGAACAGCAAGAACCTGGCCGCCGTGGCCCAGGCCATCGGCGCCGTGGTCAAGGGCTGACCGGTTTTCTGCGGCAGCAACGCGGCGGGGTTTCGATCCCCGCTGCGTTGCTGCCCGCCGCCTTTTACTGAATCGAAGCTTCCAGATTGGGCAATCGCCCGCCCAATTTCACCAGGGCGCCCCCGCCGCCCGTCGAGCGGGAAAGGAACACTTCCAGACGCCCCCGGAAATCACCGGCAGCATCCACATCCAGATAGCCCTGAGCCTGCATCAGGCCCGCGGCCATCTGAATATTGGAAAACCGGATGCCAGAAGGCGCCAGGCGAACATCTGTCGTCAAGCGCTCAAACCGGGTGATCCCCCCTCTTGCAACCCGACCGCGCCCGAGGCGCACCGCATTGGCCAAGTCGGTAGCGCGAATTTCACCATGCTCGACACGCCAGTTGCCCTCGGCCTCCAGATCGGCGAGCAGGTCTTCAGGACTGTTGCCCTGGGCCCGGAAGCGCAAACTGCCGGAAAGCTCTCCAGACATCTTCAGTTGCGGCACCCACAGGGCGGCAAGACTGCTCGTATTGATGCGATGCAAGGTGCCACTGCCTGCCATGCCCTGCCCTGCGCCCCAATCAATCAGCAGATCCCCTTCGTAGCGCCCATCCAGAAAACGCAGGTCTACCGAGTTCAAACGCAGGGAATGCTCTTGCAAAATGCCCTTGGCCGAGGCAAACACGAAGGTGACGGGTGAGTCGGGCTGGGGCTTCCAGGCACTGGCTTCGAAATTGATGCCAAGTTCCTTGCCCTGGGGCGCCACCTCGAGACGAACACTCCTGTCGGCCGAATGCAGGAGCGCCTGCTGCAGGCTGCCATCAGTCTTGCGCTGGATCTCCCCATCCAGTACGGCAAGGGAACGAGCGCCCATCAGCAGTTCCAGTTGCCGCACCTGGATCCTGGCCGGCGCTCCGGGGTCCCGCTTTGCCCACCAGCGGGACAGATACTCCATGGGCAGGCGGGCCCCGTGGATTTCGATCACGTCGTTCCGGTCCATTTCCTGGTTCCGCAGATGGGACCACAGCCCAGGCAAACGCAGTTTTTCGATCCGTCCCTGCCCCTCCTGGCCGAGACGGAGATTGCCCAGTTCCAGCATCGGCCCCGGCATGAAGCGCGGGCCGATTTCCCCGATCTTCACGGGCACCCCCAACTGCCGGGAAAGCTTCGCTTCAAAGCTGGCACGGTGATGGTCGTAGGGATAAAGAAAGATGCCGGCCACGATGGCCAGGACCCCCAGCCCCAACGCCCCGGCCATCAGCTTGCCGACCGGAAAGCGCGGTTCAGGTCGAACATCGGCTTTCTCCGGCATCTCCGGATTGACCTCGTGCGCCCCGGGGGATGCCGGCGCGGCCTTGACGAGCGGGGGCCGGGCAAAGGTGGAAAAACTGCTGGGCATCACCGTTGCCGCACCGGGACTGGCGGCTGCCTGAGCGGACTTGGGCCCGAAGGTGGAAAGCCGGGACAGTTGCGAGGGGGTGACCAGCGGGCGATCGGCAAGCACCGGCGCTTCCGCTGCCTGCACACCGGAAAGCGCAATGAAACCGCCCGCCTCCAGTTCCTTCAAGGCGGTTTCAGTCAGTCGGGCATCACCGATCTTGGCGCCTAACTCTGCCACCCGCGTCTTGCCATCCACCAGGATCAGCACCATACGCTGGCTGCGCTGGACCACCCGGGTGCGCTGGGTCATGGCCTCTTCCCCTTGTGGGGTTTTGACGTAAATATCGCTGGAGTTCATGAAATTGCTGTTTTCTCCGTTTTTCCATGTTGACTCAGAGCCGGCCGGGCGCTAGAATGCCGTCCATCAATTCCTCGATAGCTCAGTCGGTAGAGCGCCGGACTGTTAATCCGTAGGTCCCTGGTTCGAGCCCAGGTCGGGGAGCCAGAATCCAGAAAGCCATACTTCGGTGTGGCTTTTTTCATGAGCACCACTTCTCCACCACTTCTCCACCACTTCTCCACCACTTCTCCACCACTTCCCCGCACCACTTCCCCGCACCTCCCCGCACGGCTTTCCCCTGACCACTTCCGGCCTGCCCAGACAGGCCAGCCCGCAAGGAACGGGGGCGCTGCGGCCAAGCCGCAACAGAGCCGGTCGCAACGACCTTCGCCGCCCTCTGCCCAGGGCCGTTGCCAGCAACATGAACTTGCTCTTTTCCATGGATCTGGACGAAAAGACGAAAAGTGCTGCACAAATGAAATTTTTCCATGTTCAGGCCGATCGGATGATCTCCAGCGGGCGCGCCGATAAAAGTTTCGCCAGACTAAAACGCCCGATACCCACGGTCAACAAGACACCGGCAAAAACTGACAGCGGCAGCACCCACCAGGCAGGGGTCAGGGCCAGGTCAAACAGGCGCCAGGCCAGCACCTGCCCGGCCAGCAAGGCCCCCACTGCCGCCAGCAAGCCTGCCAGGGCACCGATGGCCGCCAACTCGCCTTGCAGCGCCGCCCGCAGTTGGGAGCGGCTGGCGCCCAGGGCGCGCATGATGCTCAGGCTCAGGCGGCGCTCATCGAACACGGAAATCATGGCGCCGTGCAGTACCAGCAGGCCGGCGCCCAGGGTGAACAGGAAAACCAGTTGCACTACGCTGGAAGTCTGGCCGATGACGGATTTGAGCTGAGCCAGGACGGCCTCCACGTCGATGACCGTGAGGTTGGGAAAATTCTGCAACACCGGCCCCAGCTTGGGCGCTTCCCCGGGGGGTAGGTAAAAATTTCCCAGATAGCTGGCCGGCATCGCGTCGATCACTCCGGGGGACATGAGCACGAAGAAATTGATGCGCATGGAATCCCAATCCAGTTTGCGCAGGCTGGTGACCCGGGCCGTCACCGGCTGCCCCGCGATGCTGAACGTCAGTTCGTCCCCGAGCTCGATGCCCAGGGTCCTGGCCAAGCCGGCTTCCACCGAGGCTTCGGCCGCGGCAGGGCCGGTTGCCGTGGCCGCAAACCACCGGCCGGCCTCCAGGCGGTTACCGGGTGGCAGGTCGGCCCGCCAGGAGAGATTGAACTCCCGCTCCACCAGGCTCTGGGCCCGCTCATCCTCCGGATAATCGGCCGGGCTCACCGCCCGCTCGCCGATCTTCGTGAGCCGGCCGCGCACCATGGGGGCCAGTTCCAGTTTCCAGCCCGTTGGCCGCATTTGCTCCAGCAGACGCTGGCGCTGCTCCGGCTGAATGTTGATGATGAACCGGTTGGGCGCATCAGCCGGCACGGATCGTTCCCAGGCCGCCAGCAGTTCGCTACGGATCACCGTCAGCAGCAACAGGGCCATGAACCCCAGCGCCAGCGCCAGGATTTGCAGGCTCGATGCCCAGGCATGCCGCTCGAGACTGGCCAGGCCATAGCGCCAGCCAAAGGGTTGATCGATGTTCTGATGACGCAGCCAGGCAATCCCCCACACCAGCCCCCGGGCCACAAACAGGAACAGCACCAGAGCCAGGCCGAAGGCGACGACCACACTGCCCCCCAGGCGGGGATCGTCCGCCATCCAGAAGATCAGTCCGGCAAAAACCAGTAAACCCAGGCCGTAGGCCGCCAGCAAGGAGGGAGGCGGCAGGCCCAGATCGCGGCGAATGACCCGCAGCGGAGAAATACGATACAGCCGCAACAGCGGCGGCAGGGCGAAGCCCAGCAGCAGCAGCAAGCCCAGCACCAGCCCCTGCAGGGCGGGCATGCCGCCCGGCGCCGGCAAGGCGGATGGGAACAGCCCGGCAAGCAGTTGATAGAAGGCGTAATGGGTCACGAATCCCAGTGCCACTCCGACCAGGGTGGCGGCCAGCCCCAGGATCAGGAATTGACTGCAATACAGGCGCAATACCTCGCCGCCGCTTGCCCCCAGGCAGCGCAGCAGGGCGCAACCGTCCAGATGGCGCTGAATGTGGCGGTTCACCGCGATGGCCATGGCGGTGGCGGCGAGCATCACCGTCAGGAGGCTGGCGAGGCCAAGAAAGCGCCGGGCCCGCTCCAGGGCAGAACGCACTTCCTGGCGAGTTCCCTCTTCCAGTTTTTCCCCGCGCCCCAGACGAGGCAGCAGCCATTGGGAAAATTTTTCCACGGCCCTGGATTCCCCTGCCACCAGCAGCCGGTAGCGGACCCGGGCCCCGTTTTGTACCAGGCCGGTAGCCTCCAGGTCGGCCAGATTGAGCATCAGGCGCGGCGCCACGCCCAGGAAGTTGACGCCCCGGTCAGGCTCGAAATTGAGATAGGCCGCTACCCGCAACGGCAACTTCCCCAGTTGCAGCTGGGCGCCAGGCCCCACACCCAGTTCGGCCCCCAGCCGCGGTTCAATCCATACGCTACCGGGCTCAGGAGCCCCCCTGACCGCATCCCCTGCCCCCTCGGGGGAGCTCGAAATACGGAGCTGCCCGCGCAGCGGGTAGAGGGCATCCACCGCCTTCACATCGGCAAGACGGAACCCCGTCCCGGCCATCACCATGCTGGGAAAGCTGACGGTGTGAGCGCTCTGCAAGCCGATCTCCCGGGCTTGTGCCTCGAACTCGGGGGCCAGGTCATGGTCGCTGGCCAAGACCAGATCCGCCCCCAGCAATTGATTGGCTTCCACGACCAGGGCCTGGCGCACCCGGTCACTGAAAAAGCCCACGGCGGTCATGGCCGCTACGGCGAGCACCAGGGCCAGAACCAGCAGACGCAGTTCCCCGGAGCGGGCATCACGATAGAGGAGAAGAAAAGAGAGTTTGTTCAAGATTCGTCAATCGCACGTAATTTTTCAACGGCTTCCTCGATTCTGGAAACCCCGATCACCGTCATGCCGGCGATGGCCTGGCGGGGGCAGTTGGCTGCGGGCACCAGGGCATGGGTGAAACCCAGCTTGGCGGCTTCCTTGAGGCGCTCCTGACCGCGCGGTGCGGGACGGATCTCGCCGGCCAGGCCCACCTCGCCAAATACGACGAGTTTGCTTGGCAACGCCTTGTTTTTCAAAGAAGAGACGATGGAGAGCAACACCGAGAGATCGGCCGCCGGTTCGCTGATCCTGACACCCCCGACCGCATTGACGAACACATCCTGATCAAAGCAGACAATGCCGGCGTGGCGATGCAACACCGCCAGCAGCATCGCCAGGCGCTGGGAATCCAGCCCCACCGTCAGCCGGCGTGGATTGCCGTGGGCTTGATCCACCAGAGCCTGGATTTCCACCAGCAGGGGGCGCGTCCCTTCCTGGGTCACCAGGATGCAGGTACCGGGCACATGCCGGCCATGCCCGGACAGGAACAGGGCGGAGGGGTTGCTCACCCCCTTTAGCCCCTTCTCGGTCATGGCGAACACGCCCAGTTCGTTGATGGCGCCAAAACGGTTCTTGAAGGCCCGGATCAGGCGGAAGCTGGAATGGGTGTCTCCTTCAAAGTAAAGCACCGTATCGACGATATGTTCGAGCACGCGGGGGCCGGCCAGGGCGCCTTCCTTGGTCACATGGCCGACCAGAATCACCGTCACCCCCATTTGCTTCGCCAGCCGGGTGAGCTGGGCGGCGCATTCGCGCACTTGGGCGACCGAACCCGGGGCGGAGGAAAGCTGCTCCGACCAGAGGGTCTGGATGGAGTCGATCACTGCCACCTGGGGCTTTTCCGACTGCAGGATGGCCAGGATATTTTCCAGGTTGATCTCCGCCAATAGCTTCATCCGGCTTGCCTCCAGCCCCAGGCGCCGGGCCCGCAAGGCCACTTGCTCGCCGGATTCCTCGCCGCTCACATAGAGGGCCGGCAGGCGCTCCGAAAGCCCCGCCAGGGCTTGCAGCAGGAGGGTGCTCTTGCCGATGCCCGGGTCGCCGCCGATCAAAACCACACCACCCGGCACCAGCCCGCCCCCCAGCGCCCGGTCGAATTCGGAAATGCCGGTGGGAATACGCTCCGTCTCCCGGGCCTCGATCTCCGAAAGCTGCTGCAGCCGCGCCACCGGTGCCAGGGACTGGAAACGCTTGCCCCCGGGCTTTTCCAGCAAGGTTTCAGACAGGGTGTTCCAGGCCCCACAACCGGGACACTGGCCCTGCCACTTGGGCGAGGTGGCGCCGCACTCGGCACAGGTGTAGGCGGTTTTCTGCTTCGACATGTTCAGCCCCAGGCCACCGGCACCCGGGGCGCCAGGGCACAGAACAATTCATAGCTGAGGGTGCCGGCGGCGGCGGCGACCTGATCCACATCCACCGTTCCCCCTTCGCCGATGCCCCAGAGGGTGACGGGGCTCCCCACCCGGGCGGCGTCGATGCCGCTCAGGTCGCAGGCCAGCATGTCCATCGACACCCGGCCCAGCACCCGGCTGGGCTGGCCGGCCACGGCGATCGGCGTGCCGGTCGGGGCGTGGCGGGGGTAACCGTCGGCATAGCCGCAGGCGACGATGCCGATCCGCATCGGCTGCCCGGCCTGGAACAGGCCGCCATAACCCACCCGCTCCCCCGCCGCCAGGGTCTGGATGCCGATCAGCCGGCTCTCCAGGTGCATCACCGGGCGCAGGCCGAGACTGCTGGCAGAAATATCGGCAAAGGGGCTGCTGCCGTAGAGCATGATGCCGGGCCGCACCCAATCGCCCCGGGTTTCGGGGTAACGCAGCAGGGCGGCGGAATTGGCCAGGCTGACCGGCAAGCCGGCATCCCCGGCCAGGGCGGAAAAACATCCGAACTGAGCTTCGATGCCCCGCCCCCCATCCGCCTCGGCAAAGTGGCTCATCAGGGTCACCTCGCGGATGCCCAGACGCTGCAGGCGCTCCAGCACCTCCGGCAGTTGCCCGGGGCAAAAACCCAGGCGGTTCATGCTCGTGTTGAGCTTGACATAGACCTGGCCCGGCCGGTTTGCGGCAGCTTCGAGCATGAGCAATTGTGCCGGGCTGTGCACCACCGGGGTCAGGTCATGACGGGCCAGGAGGGCCACATCCTCCGGGGCAAAAAATCCTTCCAGCAACAGCAGCGGCTGGCTGAAACCCGCCTGGCGCAGGGCGATGGCAGATTCCACCTCCAGCAGGGCGAAGCCGTCGGCCAGGTCCGCCAGGGCCCGGGCCACCTGCCATTGCCCGTGCCCATAGGCATTGGCCTTGATCACCGCCCAGATGCGTGCCGGGCCGGCATGGTGGCGGGCCACGGCAAAGTTGTGTCGCAGGGCGTTCAGATCGATGCGGGCCCGGATCGGGCGGGAAACGGGGCGGCAAGATTCCCGCCCCTGCCCTGGCAGCTCACCCGGCGTACTTGAATTCACAGCCCCGACTCCCTCATTTTCTGTTTGGTAAAATCGACAAAAGTTGTGACCAGGCGAGTCCGGAAACGATCCCGTGGATACACCATGGACAGCATCCGGGTCAGGGGCGGCTGCAAGGGGATGGAAACCAGGGTGCCCAGCAGGCACTCCTTCTCGCAGACCAGCCGGGACACGATGGCATACCCCAGGCCCGTAGCCACCACCCCCTTCAGGGCCTCGGGACTGCCCAGCTCCATCAGGGTCTTCAATTCCTGGGGCGGGATGCCCGCCGCCTGAAAATGATTGTCCGTCACCTCCCGGGTTCCCGAACCAGGCTCGCGGGAGATGAATTCGTAGTCCCGCAAGACTTCCGGGCTGACCCCGGTTGCGCTGGTTTCACTGAGCAGGGGATAGCCCGGGGCACAGATTGCCACCAGCTCGTCCGTGCAACAAACCTCGGTCTGCAGTTCGGGCTGGCGGGCCGGACCTTCGATCAGGCCGATATCGAGGCTATGTTCGCTCACCCGGTTCTCGATGCTTTCCGAATTGGCCACGATCAGCCGGACCCGCACCTGGGGATAGAGGGCGTTGAATTCCCCCAGCACCCGGGGCAGGATGAACTCGGCAATGGTGGTACTGGCGCCCACCAGCAAGGGGCCGCGCATTTCACCGGTCATCTCTCCTAGCCGGGCATCCAGTTCATCGGAAAGGGCAAGAATCTTCTCGGCGTACTGGAGCACCATCTCCCCCGCCGGGGTCAGGCAGATTTGCCCATGCCCCCGCTCGAAGAGACGGGTGTTGTACTGGTCCTCCAGTTGCTTGATCTGGAAGGTCACGGCAGGCTGGGTCATGAACAGGGCTTCGGCAGCCTTGGTGAAGCTCAGGTGTCTGGCAACGGCGTGAAATACTTGCAAACGGCGGTCAGCCATGGGCCTCTTCCCGATCGTATTTTTTTATCGGGCGATTATAGAAGGTAAACCCGCTGCCATGCCCCTGCTTTCCACCCGAATACATGCCGTGGGCATGAAGGTCGGGCGGGCGCCGTACAAATGCGTGATGACGCAAGCCCCGCCTTGGTATAACATTCGGGCAAAATCAAGCAAGAGACGAAACCAAGTGCCTTTCGGCTTCTACATCATCATGGCCGCGCAATTCTTTTCCGCGCTGGCCGACAATGCCCTGCTCATCGCCGCCATCGCCGCCCTGCGCGACCTGCATGCCCCCAGCGAATACGAGCCCCTGCTCAAGACCTGCTTCACCATTTCCTATGTGGTGCTGGCCGCCTTCGTGGGCGCCTTTGCCGACTCCATGCCCAAGTGGCGGGTGATGTTCATCAGCAACACCATCAAGATCATCGGCTGCGCCATGATGTTTTACGGCGTGCATCCGCTTTTTGCCTATGCCGTGGTGGGTCTGGGTGCCGCCGCCTATTCACCGGCCAAGTACGGCATCCTCACCGAATACCTGCCGCACCGCCTGCTGGTGGTCGCCAATGGCTGGATCGAGGGCCTCACCGTCGCCGCCATCGTGCTCGGCGTGGTGCTCGGAGGCATCCTGATCTCCCCCGGCGTGAGCCAGACGATGATGTCCTGGAGCCTTCCAGGCATCGACCATAGCGGCAAACTGGTGGTGGCCTTGATCGGCCTCATCTACCTGATTGCCGCCCTCTTCAATCTTTATGTGCCGGATACCGGGGTGGACCACAAACCCCTGAAGAAAAACCCCTTTTACCTGATCCACGAGTTCCATCACTGTCTGATCCTGCTCTGGCGCGACAAGCTCGGGCAGATTTCCCTCGCTGTCACCACCCTGTTCTGGGGCGCCGGCGCCACCCTCCAGTTCATCGTCATCAAATGGGCGGAGGCGGCCCTGCAGCTCGATCTTTCCAAATCCTCCATGCTCCAGGGGGTGGTGGCGATCGGCGTGGCCGTGGGCGCCGCCCTCGCCGCCCGTTTCGTGACCCTGAGAAAATCGGTGCGGGTCATTCCCCTGGGCATCGCCATGGGCATCATCGTGCTGATCATGAATTTCGTGACCCGTCTGGAAGTGGCGATCCCCCTGCTGATCCTGATCGGCGGCCTGTCGGGCTTCTTCGTGGTCCCGATGAACGCCCTGCTGCAGCACCGCGGCCACATCCTCATGGGGGCCGGCCACTCGATCGCCGTGCAGAATTTCAACGAGAACCTGTCGGTGCTGGCCCTGACCGGCCTCTACTACCTGATGGTCAAGATGGACCTGTCCGTTTACCTGGTCCTCAGCCTGTTCGGCCTGTTCGTCAGCGCCAGCATGTACCTGATCCGTAACCACCACCTGGCAAACCAGCGGCGATACGATGATGTCGCCCATCTGGACGACAGCCGGCACTAGCCGCCCTCAGTTACCCCCGCCGCCCTGGATTGCCCGGCGGGCGAAGCACAGGTCCTCCCAGGCCTTGGCCTTTTCCGGCAGGTTACGCAGCAGATAGGCCGGATGATAGGTGACCAGCACCGGTATCTCTCCCAGGGCATGCCTTTTCAGGCGCAGGGCAGCCAGGGAATCGCCCCCCCCCAGCACGCCATGCACGGCGGCCTTGCCCAGCAAGACGATCAATCTGGGCTGCAACAACGCGATCTGGCGCAGCAAGAAGGGTTTGCAGGCTGCCAACTCCTCTGCATGGGGGGTGCGATTCCCTTCGGGCCGGCATTTCACCGCATTGGTGATATAAACATTCTCGCCCCGGCGCAGGTCGATCGCCGCCAGCATGGCATCGAGCAATTTGCCGGCCTGGCCCACAAAGGGCTCGCCCCGGGCATCCTCTTCAGCTCCGGGCCCCTCCCCCACAAACAGCCAGTCCGCTTGCTGATCGCCCACCCCCAGCACCGCCTGGTGCCGATGCATGCACAGTTCACAAGCCCGGCAATCCTGCACGGCCTGGGCCAGTTGCGCCCAGTCCATGGAGGCCACCGCCGTGCGACTGGCGGCAGCCGGCGTTACCCCCGCCGCCCTGGCGAAAGCCGGCTCAACGGCCGGCCGGGGAGCGGCAGGGGCTTGCGTCCCGCCCGCGGCAGGCCCGGACCTGAGTTCCCAAAGCTGAAAGCCCATTTCCTGAAGGATGATGCGTTGCTTCGGATTCATGACAAAAAGCCCTCCAGGCTGCAGCTGAAAACCAGAGCGTCCTCCCGGCCTTCCCGGGCTGGGTAATAGGCCTTGCGACGACCGATCTCCTGAAACCCCAGATGCCGGTACAAGGTCCTGGCCCGGGTATTGGAAGGACGCACCTCCAGATACATGCTGACCATGCCTCGCCGCGAGGACCAGGCCTGCACATGGCGCAGCAGTCTGGCTCCCAGGCCACGGCCCTGATGCGCCGGGGCAATGGCGATATTGAGGAGATGCGCCTCGTCGAGCACACCCATCAGCACCGCAAACCCCAGTAACTCGCCATTCTGGCGCAGTACCCAGGCCCAGTGGCTGGCCTGCAGGGAATCGGCAAAATTGGTACGACTCCAGGGAAAAGGCTGGGCGGCTGCATCCAGATCCGCCACCTGGTCCAGATCCCGTTCCTGCATGGGTTCGAGTTCCAGGGGCTGGAGGCGGCTCAGGAATTTTGCCGTATTCAGACCTTGCCTCCATTCGCCAGCCGTTCCGCCACCGTGCGGGCAACCTTGTCGCGAAGGTAACGGGGTGCCGCCAGGGCCGGGTCCAGCCCCTCGCCCCGGGCCAAGGCCTGGGCCGCCAGATGGGCGACACTGCGGGCATGAGGCAGTATTCCGGGCAGGCACTCCCAGCCCGCGCAACGGGCCAGCAATTCAGGATAAGCCGCCAGGGCATTGCCAACGGCAAGCCAGGGTTGATCCGCCGGGGGCAGGTGCAGTTCGGCGGGGGAAGCCAGACAAAGCGCCCCGAGAACCTCCACGTCTGCGCTCCCGCACCGGAAAGTCGCAGCATAAACCTCGCCCATGCGGGCATCCAGGAGCGCCAGAACCTGCTGGCCGCCCGCTTCCCAGGCCATGGTCTCCAGGGAGCCGACGGGCAATACCGGCCGGTCCAGCGCCACGGCCATACCCTGGGCGATGCCGCAAGCCACCCTGAGGCCGGTGAAAGCCCCGGGCCCCATGCCGAAAGCCAGCGCATCGAGTGCGGCAAAGCTGCTGCCCGCTTCGGCAAGGAGTTGTTGCACCAGGGGAATCAGGGTCTCGGAATGGGAGCGCCCCGGCGGACAGCTTGCCGTGAGGATCTGTCCATCCTGCCAGAGGGCGCAGGTGCCAAAGTCGGTGGAGGTTTCGAGCGCCAGAATTTGCATGGCCGGGATTTTAACCCGACCGGAGGCTTTTCACTTCCAGGGCGTGTCGCCCGCCTCGGGCGGGGAGTGATGTTTGCGGTGCTGACGCCGCATGGTTTCCCGCAAGGCTTCCCGCTCTTCAGCGCTGAACTGCTGCAGGTACTGCTGTTGTTCCTGGCGGTAACGCTCCCGGAAAGCTTCCTGCTCTTCGGGACTGAGCTTGTTCCAGCGTTCCCGGTGGGCCTGCCTGCGCGCCTCCTGCTCCTCGGGGCTCAGGCGTTTCCACGCTTCCCGCATCTGCTGGCGCAGCTGCTCCCGCTCCTCGGGCGGCAGGCGATGCCAATCCTTGCGTTCGAGCGGATCAGCCCCGCTCGCTCCCCCTGCCAGGAGCAAGCTCAGTGCAATCAGAAGGGGGCGTAAAAAAGCAGACATGGGCAGACCGGCAGGGATTGGGCTGATCCGATTTTGACTCAGGCCCAGGCCGCAACCCGTGGCAGTTTGTAACAGCATGTTGCGCCTGAAGCCCGGCAAGCCACCCTTGTTACCATTTAACCATTGGAGCCCCGGGCACTATCCTTTAGATTATCTGCCATGAATGAACGAATCCAGCGCCTGCTCATCGTGGACGATGATGTCCGCCTCCGGGATCTGCTCCAGCGTTATCTGCGCGAGCAGGGTTATGAAGTCCGCCCCGTTCCCGATGGGGCCCAGATGGAAAAGTATCTGCAACGGGAACATTTTGATCTGATCGTTCTGGACCTGATGTTGCCCGGCGACGATGGCCTGTCCATTTGCCGGCGCCTGCGCGGCCAGGGCAACAACATCCCCATCGTCATGCTCACCGCCCGGGGCGACGAGATCGACCGGATCGTGGGCCTGGAGATGGGCGCGGACGACTATCTCCCCAAACCCTTCAACCCCCGGGAACTGCTGGCCCGCATCCAGGCCGTGCTGCGCCGCCAGGGGCAGCGTCCCGGCGGCGCTCCCCTGGAAACGCCGGGCAAGGTCCGGTTCGGCGGGCTCGAAGTGGATTTGAGCGCCCGCACCCTGACCCGTGCCGACGAGGTCCTGACCCTCACCACCGGCGAATTTGCCGTCCTGACTGCCCTGCTCCAGCATCCACGTCAGCCCCTTTCCCGCGACCGGCTCATGACCCTGGCCCGGGGCCGGGAACAAGGCCCCTTTGACCGGGCCATCGATGTGCAGATTTCCCGCCTGCGCAAGCTGCTGGAACCTGACCCGGCCAAACCCCGCTACCTGCAGACGGTGTGGGGCTTTGGCTACGTCTTTGTTCCCGATGACGACGCCGCCTCCCCCACCTGACCCATGCCCCTGCCCCGCTCCCTGCTGGCGCGCATTTTTCTCTGGGTGGCCGCCTTGGTGATCGTGACCAATCTGGCCTGGATCATGATCTTCCGGCTCGCCGATGCCGAGCCCAGAGCCCGGGCCCTGGCCCAGTTCTCCGCCAGCGCCATCAACCTGATCCGGGTGGCCCTGCTCACGGCGGACCCCAAACTCAGGCCGGCCCTGCTCCAGGAATTGTCGGACCGGGAGGGCATCCGCCTGCTGCCCCGGGATGGACAGGACCAGATTACGCCCTTGCCCACCGATGGTTTCATGGCCTACCTTCAGGAACACGTCCGGGCATTACTGGGAGAAAACACCCTCCTGTCGCTCAAGGTCAATGATGAGCCCGGACTCTGGATCAGTTTTGCCATGATCCCCACTGAACCGGATGAATTCTGGCTGATCCTGACCCTGGACAGGACGGAGCGGCGTATTCCCTGGCCCTGGCTGGGCTGGGGCGCCCTGGCAGCGACCCTGGCCCTGGTGGTAGCCTGGCTGATTGCATCCCGCATCAGCCGGCCCCTGCGCCACATGGCTGCAGCCGCCCGCCAGGTGGGCCTGGGCAACACGCCCCCGCCCCTGCCCGAGGAAGGCCCGGAAGAATTGCAGCGGCTGGCCAGCGCCTTCAACCGCATGTCCCGGGACCTCGCTTATCACGACAAGGAAAGAGCGGAGATTCTGGCCGGCATCTCACACGACCTGCGGACTCCCCTGGCCCGCATGCGCCTGGAGGCTGAACTGAGTCTCCCGGAAGGTCCGGCCCAGGAGGGCATGGCTGCCGATATTGCCCAGATGGATGCCATCATCGCCCAGTTTCTCGACTATGCCCGGGGCGAAGCAGAAGAACGGCCGGAACCCTGCGACCCCCTGGCCATCCTGGAATCCCTGGTCAACCACGGCGCCGCCATCAAACGCCCACTGCAACTGCAAGCCGAAGCATTGCCCCGGGTACCCCTCAAGGCTCGCGCCATCAGCCGGGCCCTGGGCAACCTGGTGGACAATGCCTGGAAATACGGCGCCCCTCCCATCAGTCTGGTGGCCAAGGTCAACGGGCCTCACCTGGAGCTGTCGGTACTCGATAGTGGCACCGGCGTTCCCGCCAGCGAAGTGGAACGGCTCAAGCAACCCTTTACCCGCCTGGAAACTGCCCGTAGCGGCGCCACGGGAACCGGCCTGGGTCTGGCCATTGCCGACCGGGTAGCCCGAGCCCATGCCGGCAGCCTCGAACTGGGAAGCGGCCCTGGCGGCATCGGCCTGATGGCCACCCTCAGACTCCCGATGACTCGCATGACATAGGATGACGTCGTACAATACCCCTCTCCAAACGCTCTGGCGCAAGTCTCTCCAGCACGACGCTTGGTATAGCGGGAGATTTATCTTGCGTTCCACCGGCTGTGCCGCCCTGCAAACCCTCGCCCTGCAAACCCTTTAAGACCCGAAGCCGGCAGGGGGAGGCCGGCGAGGCGGGAAAAATCAGGAAGCCCGCATCAGCAAGACAACCGCCTGGGCCTCGATGGCCTCGTTACGGCCCAGGTAACCCAATTTTTCATTGGTCTTGCCCTTGATGTTGACACTGCCGGGGGCCAGGCCCAGATCCCCCGCCAGGATGGCACACATGGCGGGGATGTGCGGTGCCAGGCGGGGCTGCTGGGCAATCAGGGTGGCGTCTACATTGACGAGCAGCCAGCCCTGGGCCTGTACCAGGGCATAGGCATCGCGCAGCAGCAGACGGCTATCCACCCCTTTGTAGCGTGGGTCAGTATCGGGAAAGTGGCGGCCGATATCGCCCAGCCCGGCCGCTCCCAGCAAGGCGTCCGTCACCGCATGCAGCAGCGCATCGGCATCCGAATGGCCCTGCAGGCCTTTTTCAAAGGGAATTTCCACACCCCCCAGGATGAGCTTGCGCCCCGGCACCAGGGCATGCACATCATAGCCCTGACCAATTCTGAACCCTTTCATACCGCTCATTCCCCTGCCCTCCTGCCCCGCAAAATCCACTCGGCCAGACCCAGGTCGTCCGGATAGGTCACTTTCAGATTGCCAGCCTCCCCCTTCACCAGACGGGGCCGATGACCGGCAGCCTCCATGGCCCCCGCCTCGTCGGTCGCCACCTGACACTGTGCCAGGGCCGCCTGGAGCAGGCCATAGCGAAACATCTGGGGGGTCTGGGCCTGCCACAAATCCTCCCGGGGCAAGGTTTCGAGCACCACCTGTCGGGCATCCGCCCGCTTCAAGGTGTCCGCCACGGGAACCGCCAGCAGCCCCCCCACCCGATCATCGCTCAGTTCATCCATCAGGCGATCCAGCAAGGCCCGGGAAAGGCAGGGACGTGCCGCATCATGGACCAGCACCCAATCCTCCTCGGCAATGGCCGTGGCAGCGGCCCGGAGGCCGTTGGCGACGCTCTCGGCCCGGCTGGCCCCACCACAGCCCACCACCTCCAGTTTGGGCCCCAGGGCCAGCCAGAGTTCCTGCCACTCCGCCGACGGCCACCAGGCGTCATCGGGAGAACTCACCACCCAGACCCGGTCGATACGGGGATGCCGGCAAAGCACATCCAGGGTGTGCCAGATCAGGGGACGCCCCAGCAGGGGAAGGTACTGTTTGGGTGTCTCCGCGCCAAAGCGGGAACCGCTTCCCGCTGCGGGAACGATTGCGTAGTATCGGACCATGGCGGGATTTTAAAACAGGACGCCCTTTCCAAGAGGAAAAGACAGGAATGAATGACATTGTCGTGACAACGGTGGGGATAGATTTCATCCAGGATTTCGGCACTGCCGTCGGCCTGGGCTTGCTGATGGGGCTGGAGCGGGAGCGCAATCCCTCTGCCCGGGCCGGGCTGCGCACCTTCAGCCTGGTCGGCATGCTGGGCACCGTCGCCGCCCTGCTGAGCGAAAAAACGGATTCCCCCTGGCTTCTGGCGGCGGGCCTGCTGATGGTGGGCGTGATGATGATTGCCGCCTATCTGATCCACCCGGACGAAAAGGACCCCGGTACCACTTCGGTGGTGGCCCTGCTCCTGTGCTATTGCTACGGAGCCATGATCTGGTTTGGCTACCAGACCCTGGCCGTGATGCTGGGCATTTCCACCACGGTATTGCTGTATTTCAAGGCCGAACTGCGGAATGTTTCCGAAAAACTGACCCGCAAGGACATCATCTCCATCCTGCAGTTTGGCGTGCTGTCCCTGGTTATCCTGCCCATTTTGCCGGATACCGATATGGGCCCCTACGATGCCATCTCGCCCCGCCAGGTGTGGTGGATGGTGGTGCTGATCTCCGGCTTCAGCCTGGCCGGCTATGCGGCCCTGCGCCTGATGGGACAACAACTGGGGGCGCCCCTGCTGGGCATCTTCGGCGGCCTCACCTCCAGCACCGCCACCACGTTGGTCTTTTCCCGTCATGCCGCCAACAACGCCAATCTGGTCAAACTGGCCATGGTCGTCGTGCTGACCGCCAATCTGGTGGTTTTCTTCCGCCTGGGGGCCTATGCCGCCGTCTTGCAACCTGGCTTATTGGCCGAATTACTGCCCGTCCTGCTCGGGGGGCTGCTCTCCGGTAGCGCCTATGTGCTGTTTACCTGGCGCGGACTGGCCGGCAAGGAGGAAATTCCCGTGATGGAATTCTCCAATCCCGCCGAGATTCGCACCGCCCTCACCTTTGGCTGCATTTATGCGGGGGTGCTGGTGATCACCGCCGCCCTGTCCGACTACGCCGGCAGCAGCGGCCTCTACATTGCTTCCCTGGTGTCCGGCCTCACCGATGTCGATGCCATCTCCCTTTCATCCATGCGCCTTTATGGTCTGGAAAAACTGAGCAGTAGCGAAGCAGTCAATTCCATCACCCTCGCCATGCTGGCCAACCTGGGCTTCAAGCTGGGCATTGTCATCGTCGTGGCAGGACGCCGCATGGCGGGACGCATTGCAGCCGGCTTTGTCACCATCGCCCTGGGTAGTATCGCAGGCTGGGCGATCTGATCAGAGGTCCTGCAACTCCTTGACCAGCTTCCGGGATTCCAGCTCCACACCATCCAGGTAGTGGGCCAGCAGACGGCGCATGAGTAGCTTGGCCTCCAGGCGGGTGCCCGGGCGGCGGTAGTCATCCTGCCCCATATCAATCAGGGTCAGCCCGGCAATCAGCCCTGCCTCTTCCCCTTCCACCGGAACGGGGCCATGTTCGATCTCGTAGCGATAAAACCCATCCGCCACAATGGGCTGACCCTGCCAGTCATGATCCAGAGTCAGGCCGTACCCCAGCTCCCCCAGCAAGGTTCGCTCGAAACAGCGCAGGTCCGCCTCGGCGACCTGTTTCCGGGATGAATAGCCCAGGTGCAGCAGAATCTGGACATACCGGTCGAACAACTGGGGATGGGGGTCTTCCCGGGGCAGGAGCCGCAGCAACAATTCGTTCAGGTAGTACCCACAGAACAGCGGCAAACCGGCCAGCAAGGGCTGCCCTCCTTGCCATTCCGCCTTCATCAGGGTGAGCACTTCGCCCTTGCCCGACCAGGAAACTTCCAGGGGCTGAAAACCCATGAGCAGCCCCCGCAGCGTCGAATGGGGACGACGTGCGCCCCGGGCGAGCAGGGCTACCCGGCCGTAATCCCGGCTGAAGGCCTCGACCAGCAGGCTGGTTTCCCGATACGGCCGGGTGTGAAGCACGTAAGCCGGCTGAGCGTCGACCTTGCCGCGCGGCATGATTTATTCGTAACCGAGGCTTTTCAGCAGGCGTTCATCATCGGCCCAGCCAGATTTGACTTTCACCCAGACTTCCAGATAGACCTTGCCATCAAAGAGGCGCTCCATGTCCTGGCGGGCCTCACTGGCAATCCGCTTCAGGGACTCCCCGCCCTTGCCGATCACCATGGCCTTGTGGCTGTCCTTGTCTACGACGATGGCGGCAAAAATGCGACGCAGATTGCCTTCCACCTCGAACTTCTCGATTTCCACCGTCACCGCGTAAGGCAATTCATCCCCCAGCAGGCGGAACAGCTTCTCCCGGATGTATTCGGAAGCCAGAAAGCGTTCGCTCTTGTCGGTCAGTTCGTCCTCGGGAAACAGCAACTCCTCATGCGGCAGATACTTGCGGGCCACCTCGAGCAGATCATCGGTCTGACGCCCCTTGGCAGCACTGACGGGCACCACGGCGGCAAAATCGCGCCGGGCGGCAACCTGGGCCAGGAACGGCAGCAGGGAATTGCGCTCCTTGACCTGATCCGTCTTGTTGACCACCAGGATCACCGGCACATCGTCTGGCAGAAGCCGCAGGACGGCCTCGTCCTTGGCATCGAAACGGCCCGCTTCGATCACAAAAAACACCACATCGACATCGGCCAGGGTCTGGGTGACGCCCCGGTTCATGGCCCGGTTCAGGGCGTTGGAGAAGCGGGTCTGAAAACCGGGGGTATCCACAAAAACATACTGGGCATCCGTGCGGGTGAGGATGCCCATGATGCGGTGCCGGGTGGTCTGCGCCTTTCTGGACACGATGCTGATCTTTTCCCCCACCAGATGATTGAGGAGGGTGGACTTGCCCACATTGGGGCGGCCGACAATGGCGATATAACCGCAGCGCATGGCACTCATGAATTCAATTTCTCCAGGGCCTTTTCTGCGGCCGCTTGTTCCGCAAGACGCCGCGTGGCACCCATGCCCTGGGTGATGATGCCCAGATCATCCAGCTGGCAGGCGACATGAAAGCGCTGATCGTGAGCCGCGCCCGAGGTTTCCAGAAGCTGGTACCTGGGCAAGGATTTGTGCCGGCCCTGCAACCACTCCTGCAGCCGGGTCTTGGGGTCCTTCATGGACTGGCCCGGGACCAGTGCGGCCAATTGCGAAGCAAACAAGGCCTGAATCAGCCGGGCCGCCGCATCGAAGCCGGACTCCAGATAGACCGCTCCGAACAGGGCCTCGACGGCATCAGCGAGGATGGAAGGGCGCTGGTGGCCGCCACTGCGCATTTCTCCTTCCCCCAGCCGCAAATACTCGCCCAGGTGCAGGTGCAAAGCCAGTTGGTGCAAAGGCTCCTGCCGCACCAGATGGGCACGCAGACGGGAAAGGTCGCCCTCCGGCAAGGTGGGAAAGCGCTCAAAAAGCACCCCGGCAATGGCGCAGTTCAAGACGCCATCGCCCAGGAACTCAAGCCTTTCGTTATGGCAATTTCCATGACTTCGATGCGTCAGGGCCGTCTGCAGCAGTCCCTTGTCCTTGAAGACATAGCCGAGGTTTTTTTCCAGTGCCGCAAAAGCCATGGGGAATCAGTTTGAACTGCCGCTGAAGTCGATCACCAGGCTGACATTGGCGAACAGGGGAATCCGTTTTTCATAGGCAAAAGACACCACCAGCTGCCCCGCATCCTTGGTGATTTCCAGATCCTTGGCGTCCACGGAAGGATAGTCGTTGACATCGTCATAACGGCTGAAAGCCGCGCGGATGTCGGCCACGGTGGCTGCCGGGCTTGCCTCATTGACGATGGTTTTGACGGTTTTCAAGACGCCTTGATACTCCAGAACAGATGGCACCACCTTCATCCCGATCAAGGCCAGCAGCGCAATGCCGATACCCCAGACGATCAGCGTACTCAACGCGAGTCCCGATTGTTTGTTCATATCCCCCCCTATTTGAAAGACCCGATACGTCCCGGGTCAGAAAAATTCAGCCAGATGAAGAACGCCTTGCCGACGATGTTTTCTTCCGGCACGAAACCCCAGGCCCGACTGTCGCGGCTGTTGTCCCGGTTGTCACCCATGACAAAGTAGTGGCCCGCCGGAACCCGGCAAATGACACCGGCCGTATTGTATTTGCAATTTTCCCGGCCGGGAAAACGGCTGGCATCGGGAATGTAGGCCGGCGCATCGCCATCATTCAGGATGGAATAACTCACTTCTCCCAGGGTTTCCCGGTAACGCCTTGAATAATAAAGACGTTCGGGATGAAGGTAATCGCCTTCGGCGACGACGGGGACGGGCTTGCCATTGATGGAAAGCCGCTTGTTTTGATAGGCCACCGTATCCCCAGGCAGACCGATGACCCGCTTGATGTAGTCCAGGCTCGGGTCTTCGGGATAGCGGAACACCATCACGTCACCCCTGGCCGGCAGATTCACATCGATGATCTTCTTGTCGATCACCGGCAAGCGGATGCCATAGGTGTATTTGTTCACCAGAATGAAATCCCCCACCAGCAAGGTGGGAATCATGGAACCCGAGGGGATCTTGAAGGGTTCGACGATGAAGGAGCGCAGCACGAACACCACCAGGATCACGGGGAAAAAACTGGCCCCGTATTCCACCCACCAGGGGTCCTTGTCCGACTTGTTGCGGTGCTTCTTCAACCAGACAAGGTCAATCAGCCAGATGATGCCGGTCATTACCAGCAGCACAAAAAGAATCAGGGCAAAGTTCATGGAGTTCCGCCAGACTTAGTTATCGACACGCAATACAGCCAGGAAGGCTTCCTGGGGGATTTCCACGTTACCCACCTGCTTCATGCGCTTCTTGCCGGCCTTCTGCTTTTCCAGCAGTTTGCGTTTGCGGCTGATGTCACCGCCATAACACTTGGCCAGCACGTCCTTGCGCATGGCCTTGACATTTTCCCGGGCCAGGATGTTGGAGCCGATGGCAGCCTGAATGGCCACGTCATAGAGCTGGCGGGGAATCAGCTCACGCATCTTGGCAGCCAGTTCCCGACCGCGATACTGGGAATTGGAACGGTGCACGATCAGGGACAGGGCATCCACTTTTTCGCCGTTGATGAGAATATCCAGCTTCACCACGTCGGCAGAGCGGTACTCCTTGAATTCGTAATCCAGCGAAGCATAGCCGCGGGAAACGGATTTCAACTTGTCGAAAAAGTCCATCACGACTTCGGCCATGGGCATTTCATAGACCACTTTTACCTGACGGCCGTGGTAATGCAGGTCCACCTGGTTGCCGCGCTTCTGATTGCAAAGCGTGATGACGCTGCCCAGATAGTCCTGGGGCACGAAGATGGTAGCGGTGATGATGGGTTCGCGGATTTCCTCGATTTTCGACAGGTCCGGCAGGCGGGAGGGGTTTTCCACCTGGATGACGGAACCATCGCGCAACACCACCTCGTACACCACGGTGGGAGCGGTCGTGATCAGGTCCTGGTCGAACTCCCGCTCCAGGCGCTCCTGGATGATTTCCATGTGGAGCAGGCCCAAAAAGCCACAGCGAAAGCCAAAGCCCAGGGCCTGGGAGACCTCCGGCTCGTACTGCAGGGAAGCATCGTTGAGCTTCAGTTTTTCCAGCGATTCCCGCAGCTGTTCATACTGATTGGCCTCCACCGGATACAGGCCGGCAAACACCTGAGGCTTGATTTCCTTGAAACCGGGCAAAGGCTCGGCCGCCGGCCGACTGGCCAGCGTGAGGGTGTCACCCACCTTGGCAGAATCCAGTTCCTTGATGTTGGAAATGACGAAGCCCACCTCCCCGGCCCGCAGCGCATCCCGCTGCACGGACTTGGGCGTAAACACACCGACCTGGTCACACAGGTGCTGATTGCCATTGGACATCAGCAGCAGCTTGTCCTTGGGCTTCAACTCCCCATCCACGACGCGCACCAGCATCACCACCCCCACGTAATTATCGAACCAGGAGTCGATGATCAGCGCCTTCAAGGGCGCATCGAGGCTTCCCTGGGGCGGTGGAATACGGGCGATCACCGCTTCGAGAATGTCTTCCACCCCCAGCCCGGTCTTGGCCGAGGCCAGTATCGCATCGGTCGCATCAATACCGATCACGTCCTCGATTTCCTGACGGGCATTGTCCGGGTCGGCGGAAGGCAGGTCGATCTTGTTGAGCACAGGCAGGACTTCCACATTCAGTTCCAGCGCCGTGTAGCAGTTGGCGACGGTCTGTGCCTCCACCCCCTGAGAGGCATCCACGACCAGCAGCGCGCCTTCACAGGCCGACAGGGAGCGGGATACTTCGTAGGAAAAGTCCACATGCCCCGGGGTATCGATCAGGTTCAGGTTGTAAATCTGGCCATCCCGGGCCTTGTAACTGAGGGCTGCCGTCTGGGCCTTGATGGTGATGCCGCGCTCCCGCTCGATGTCCATGGAATCAAGCACCTGGGCTTCCATTTCCCGATCCGACAATCCCCCGCAAAAATGAATGATGCGGTCGGCCAGGGTGGATTTTCCGTGGTCAATATGGGCAATGATGGAGAAATTTCGGATGTGCTTCACGGGTCAGGGCTTATCGGCAAAAGAATGGGCACGGATTATACCCTGCGGCGCCCCAATGCCTCCCGGACACGGGGTTCATCGAGAAAATAATGGCACAGCTCCTCCTCCCCCAGCAGCAGGACAGGAACCCGTTCATCGTATCTGGCTTCCAGTTCCGGATCGGCATCCACATCCAGCACTTCCAGGGCAAGCCCAAACTCCTGCAACAGCGGCTGAAGGGCCTGTTCCATGTCATGACACAGATGACAATAGCCCCGGCTCATCAGCCTCAGTTGCGCGCCCTTGTCAATCACCGATTCCGCGAATGGTAATGAAGGTCTGCATATCTCCGCGCCGGACCAGCAGGGTGACGTTGGCGGCACGGCCAAACTGGGAAAGCAGCTTGTTGAATTGATCCACCGATTTGATCTCGGTCCTCACACCCCGATTGATCAGGGCCAGGATCACATCGCCAGGGCGCAGATCGGCCCGGGCCACGTTGCCCCGGATATCTTCGACCAGCAGCCCGCCGGATACCTGCAGTTGCTTGCACTGCTCCTCAGTCAGTTCGCTGACGATCAGCCCCAGGCGATTGGCCTGTTGTCCGGCCCGCGGCGACTTGCTCTGACGCTGGGCCACATGACGCTCTTCCTTGACCTCCCCCACCGTCAGGGTGAGTTCGCGCTGGGCGCCCTTGCGCCACACCAGGACGCGGACCCGAGACCCCGGGCGGCTGCTCGCCACGATGCGGGGCAGATCGGCAGAACTGGCAATGGGCTTGCCATCAAAACGCAGGATCACATCTCCGGGCTCGATGCCGGCGGCTTCCGCGGGTCCGCCTTTTTCAACGGAATTGACAATGGCCCCCATCGGCTTCTCCAGCCCGAAGGACTCCGCCAGCTCCTTGGTCACCTCCTGGATCACCACCCCCATCCGGCCCCGGCTGACCTTGCCGCTGCTGCGCAACTGGTTCTGGATATCCATGGCCACATCGATGGGAATGGCAAAGGATAGCCCCATGTAACCGCCGCTGCGGCTGTAAATCTGGGAATTGATGCCCACCACCTCGCCATTCATGTTGAACAAGGGGCCGCCGGAATTACCCGGATTGATGGCCACATCGGTCTGGATGAAAGGCACATAGTTTTCCTGGGGCAGGGAACGCCCCTTGGCCGAGACGATACCGGCGGTAATCGAATTCTCGAACCCGAACGGAGACCCGATGGCCGCCACCCATTCTCCCACCCGCAACCGGCTGGGATCGCCCAGACGGGCCGCAGGCAGGCCGGAAGCCTCGATCTTGATCAGGGCCACATCGGTACGCTTGTCGCTGCCCACCGTCTTGGCGCGATATTCGCGCTTGTCATTGAGCCGCACCGTCACCTCGTCGGCCCCCTCGACCACATGGGCATTGGTCAGGATGTAGCCATCGGCGCTGATGATGAAGCCGGAGCCCAGGGAACGGCTTTCGAATTCCTGGGGAATGCCGGGGATGGCCCAGGGCGTGAAGTGCCGGAACAACTCGGCCATGGGATCGTTTTCATCAAAGGGGAAAACCTGAGCAGAAGGGTTGCGATGAATCTGGGTGGTGCTGATATTCACCACTACCTGCCCCTGCCGCTCGGCCAATTCGGCAAAATCCGGCAGATTCCGCCCCGTCTGGGCCTGTGCCCCGAATGCCAGCAGCAAAACTGCGGCGAAGGAAAAAATACGCCTCATCACGTGCTCACCCTCCTGAAGATTTGATCTGACCAATATAGGGCTCACCCGGCATTTTTCCAGCCATGCCCCGAATCCGGCGCCGCATCAAGCAAGCGGCCACCACCACACCCGACAAGCCGCCCGACAGCGCGCCCGAGTCACCCCCCAGGGCTTGTCCCAGAACCGCCCCGCCGATCAACCCGAGCAACGGCAAGCCATAGGCCAGGGTCGCATAGCGGCTCAGCGCCCCGGCCGGCAAAATGATGCTGACCTGATCGCCCGGCCTGGCCCCCAAGGGGTTTCTTACCCGGTACTGACGGGGCGTACTGCAAAACATCTGCGTCAATTGCTGCCCCCCACAGCCGCCCTGCTCATGACAGCGGCCACACCCCCCGCCCTCGACCTGGATCAAGGCAAATTCACCCTCCAGGCCGGTGACCCGACCGGTTTGCTCGCTATCAGCCCGGGTTTCCATTGAGGGCAAGGCCTACCAGCGCTTGTCCGGTGCCACATCGAGCAGGGGGCGCAACTTGTTGGCCACCGCCTCCCGGGCCCGGAAAATGCGGGAACGCACCGTGCCGATCGGACAATTCATCATCTGGGCAATTTCCTCATACGAGAGCCCTTCGATCTCGCGCAGCACGATGGCATTACGCAACTCTTCCGGCAGGGCATCCATCGCCTGATTGACCGTCTGGCCGATCTGCTTGGTCATCAACAGGCTTTCCGGCGTGTCGATGTCCCGCAGCAGATCGCCTTCTGCAAAACTTTCGGCCTCATCGTTATTGAACTCGGTGGAAGTCGGGGCGCGACGCCCCTGGGCTACCAGATGATTCTTGGCCGTATTGACACCAATCCGGTACAGCCAGGTATAAAAGGCGCTTTCGCCCCGGAATGCCGGCAGAGCCCGGTAGGCCTTGATGAAGGCTTCCTGCACCACATCCTCGACCTCGGCACTATCCTTGACCAGGCGTGCCACCAGACGGCCGAGCTTGCGCTGGTATTTGGTCACCAGCGTATCGAAGGCATGCCGGTCGCCTTGCTGGGCCTTTTCTACCAGAAGCTGATCTATTTCACGCTCGCTCATGCGCAAGGATGTCCCTGAGGGGTTTTTGGTGGCTCCGAGTATACCCCAGCCCTTCAGGCCTTGGCTGTGCCAGACGAGCAATCCGTGTGACCAAATGTAATGCCCGACAAAGGCCGGCAAGCCGCCTCCGTGCTATATTCCCAAGACTCTTTCCCCAAGGAATTTCAAGGTGATTCGTTACGATGTCCTGATCATCGGCAGCGGCCTTGCTGGCCAGTCTGCCGCCCTGCGCCTGGCCGATCACCGCAAGGTGGCGCTGATAAGCAAACGAGCCCTGGAGGACAGCGCCTCGAGCTGGGCCCAGGGCGGGATCGCCGCCGTCCTCGATGACCAGGACTCCATTGAAGCTCATATTCGTGACACTTTCATTGCCGGCGCCTATCTGAATAATGCACAGGCCACCCGCTTCGTCGTCGAGAACGGTCGGCGGGCCATCGAGTGGCTGATCGAACAGGGCGTGCCCTTCACCAAGGATGAGTCCGGCTACCACCTGACCCGCGAAGGAGGGCACAGCGCCCGCCGGGTGATCCATGTCGCCGATACCACGGGCCTGGCCGTCCAGGAAACCCTGACCCAGAAGGTGCGCCAGCATCCGAACATCACCATCCTGGAAAATCACATTGCCATTGACCTGATCACCGGCAAGAAGCTCGGGCTGGCAGACCAGCGCTGCTATGGCGCCTATGTGCTCAACCATGATGATGGCGAGGTCCAGACCTTCGGTGCCGACCACACCCTGATCGCCACGGGCGGCGCCGGCAAGGTCTATCTCTACACCACCAACCCGGACACCTCCACCGGCGACGGCATCGCCATGGCCTGGCGGGCCGGCTGCAAGGTCGCCAACATGGAGTTCATCCAGTTCCACCCCACCTGCCTGTACCATCCCCTGGCCAAGTCCTTTTTGATCTCCGAGGCGGTGCGCGGCGAAGGCGGGCTCTTGAAGCTCCCCGACGGCACCCGCTTCATGCCCGAACACGACGAACGGGCCGAGCTGGCGCCCCGGGACGTGGTGGCCCGGGCGATCGACTTCGAGATGAAGAAGCGCGGCCTGGACTGCGTTTTCCTGGACATCTCCCACAAGGGCGAAGCCTTCATCAAGACCCATTTTCCGAACATCCACGCCCGCTGTCTGGAGCTTGGCATCGACATCACCCAGGCGCCGATCCCGGTGGTGCCGGCGGCCCACTATACCTGCGGCGGCATCGTCACCGACCTCAAGGCCCGCACCGGCATTCCCGGCCTTTATGCCGCCGGGGAAGCCTCCTGCTCCGGCCTGCACGGGGCCAACCGGCTGGCCTCCAATTCCCTGCTCGAATGCCTGGTGTTTTCCGAAGCCGCCGTGCAGGACATCCTCTCCCAGCCCAGGCTGGACCTGCCCGATTTACCCAGGTGGGACGAGAGCCGGGTCACCGATGCCGACGAGGAGGTGGTGATCGCCCACAACTGGGACGAGCTGCGCCGTTTCATGTGGGATTACGTCGGCATCGTGCGCACCACCAAGCGCCTGTTGCGGGCCCAGCACCGGATCCGCCTGCTGAAGCGGGAAATCGAGGAGTTCTACGCCAACTTCCGGGTCAGCCACGACTTGATCGAACTGCGCAATCTGGTCGTCACTGCCGACCTGATCGTGCGCTCTGCCCTGAAGCGCAAGGAGAGCCGGGGCCTGCACTTCTCCCGGGATTACCCTGAAATGCTGGACACCCCCAGAAACACGGTGCTGCGCCGTCATTGAGACCCTGAGCTTCGCTTAGACCCGGAGCTTCGGTTTCAAAGCCCCGGGTTCAAGCCCCGGGTTCCACCTTGGCGCAAAGCCGCAACCACAGCCGCAAACGGCGCAGACTTTCCTTTTCGCCGGAATCCGGCAACAGAGTCAGGGTTTCCGCCCTGCCACGGCGCTCATCCCGGTAACGCAGCACGCAGAGGCCGGGTAGCCCCAGTGCTCCCGGCAGTAACGTCACTGGATAGACCTCGCCTCCCCGCTCCAGGGCCAGACTGCCATCCTGATATAGACGCAGTCCATCAGGCATGGCCTGGATCTGCCGCCAGGCCAGCAGGCCGGCCCCCAGCAGAAATGTCAGGCAGACAAGGCGCAGCCCCCAGCCCCAGGGCACCCGCAGCACACCCAGGGCCGCCAGGCCGTAGATGCCGAGCATGAGCACACGGAGGGATGAGGAGCGGTGCAGTTTGAGGAAGACCGGAAACTGCACCGCAGCAGGACGGGCTTTAAACCCGCTTGAAAACCAGAGAACCGTTGGTACCGCCGAACCCGAAGTTGTTGTTCAGGGCCACATCGATCTTCATTTCCCGGGCCGTATTGGCGCAGTAGTCCAGATCGCACTCCGGGTCCGGATTGAAGAGGTTGATGGTCGGCGGAGAAATCTGGTGATGGAGGGCCAGCACGGTAAACAGGGATTCGATGCCGCCCGCCCCCCCGAGCAGGTGCCCGGTCATGGACTTGGTGGAATTGACCACGAGCCGGTAGGCCGCCTCACCAAAAGCCAGCTTGATGGCATCGGATTCGTTCTTGTCGCCCAGGGGAGTGGAGGTGCCGTGGGCATTCAGGTACTGCACCTCGTCCGGATTCACGCCAGCATTGCAGAGCGCCGCCTGCATGCAGCGCCTGGGGCCGTCGGCATTGGGGGCCGTCATGTGGTAGGCATCACCGCTCATGCCGTATCCGACCAGTTCGGCGTAAATCCTGGCGCCCCGGGCCTTGGCATGCTCGTAGGCTTCCAGCACCAGGATGCCGGCGCCTTCGCCCAGCACGAAACCATCCCGATCCCTGTCCCAGGGGCGGCTGGCCGTCGCCGGATCCTCATTGCGGGTAGACAGCGCCCGAGCCGCGCAGAAGCCGCCCAGGCCCAGCGGTGAAACGGTGGATTCGGCACCGCCGGCAATCATCACATCCGCATCGCCATATTCGATGATGCGGGAAGCTTCGCCGATGGAATGGGTGCCGGTGGTACAAGCAGACACCAAGGCTATATTGGGGCCCTTGAAGCCGAATTCGATGGACAGGTTGCCGGAGATCATGTTGATGATCGAACCCGGTACGAAGAAGGGGGAAATCTTGCGCACACCCCCGGCGTTGTATTGGTCCTTGGTTTCTTCAATCAGGGGCAAACCACCGATACCGGAGCCGATGCAAACGCCGATCCGCTCAGCGTCAGCCTGCTCCTGATCCAGCCCGGCATCGCGCACGGCCTGGATACCGGCTGCCATGCCGAAATGGATGAAGGTATCCATGCGGCGTGCCTCTTTCGGAGAAAGATAGGCGCCAATATCGAAATCCCTGACTTCTCCGGCGATTCTGGTGGGAAAGGTGGAAGCATCAAACTTGGTGACGGCCCCGATGCCGGAACGGCCCGCCAGGATGTTCTGCCATGCGGCTTCAACCGTGTTACCGACGGGGCTGACGATACCCAGGCCAGTGATGACGACTCTGCGACGTGCCAAGTTGCACTCCAATCACATACATGGACGAAGGCCGGCATTGGAGCCGGCCTCACGAGAAAAACAAACCGGATGGATTACTTCTTGTTGGCGGTGATGTAATCAATCGCCTGCTGGACACTGGTGATCTTCTCAGCTTCTTCGTCCGGGATCTCGCACTCGAACTCTTCTTCGAGGGCCATCACCAGTTCGACGGTATCCAGCGAATCCGCGCCCAGATCGTCCACGAAAGAGGACTCGTTCTTGATGTCCGCTTCGTTGACACCGAGTTGTTCGGCGACAATCTTCTTGACGCGCTCAACGATGTTATCCATTGAAAAAACTCCTTCCCTGATTGGGGATATAAAAAACCGGGTTAGTTTACCAAAACCGGGCTGACGGGAGAATCTCTCCTCAGCACGATCCGTCTTAGTCCATGAACATGCCGCCATTCACATGCACCGTGGTGCCTGTGATATAGGCGGCTCCGGGAGAAGCCAGGAAGGCCACCGCAGCAGCGATGTCCTCCGGCCTCCCGAGACGACCGAGGGGGATATTACCCAAAAGCGAGCCTTTCTGTTCGTCAGAAAGTTCCCGGGTCATGTCGGTATCGATGAAACCTGGGGCCACACAATTGACCGTCACATTGCGGCTACCCAGTTCGCGGGCCATGGCACGGGCCATGCCGCCCACCCCGGCCTTGGCGGCGCAGTAGTTGGCCTGACCGGGGTTTCCAGCGTGGCCCACCACCGAGGTGATGTTGATGATGCGGCCGGCCCTGGCCTTCATCATGCCTCGCATGACAGCTTTGGAGAGGCGGAAAACCGCCTTGAGATTGGTGTCGATCACCGCATCCCATTCTTCGTCCTTCATGCGCATGGCCAGGTTATCCCGGGTGATGCCCGCGTTATTGACCAGGATGCCGATGCCGCCGAATTCCTGCTCGATGGCGCTGATCAGGGCATCCACCTGTGCCGGGTCCCGCACTTCCAGCACCGCCCCCCGGCCCTTGGCGCCGGCTTCGGCCAGGCAGGAGGAAATGGCGGCGGCCCCGGCCTCGCTGGTAGCGGTTCCCACTACCGTGGCACCCCACCTGGCCAGTTCCAGGGCCACGGCCTTGCCGATTCCCCGGGAGGCTCCGGTGACGAGGGCGATTTGTCCTTGCAGCATGTTCTTACTCCAGATCGAGATGGGCTTCAATGGCCGCCAGATCCGCCAGGGCCACGCCGTTTACGCCATCGGCACAACGCTTGACGAGGCCCGCCAGCACCTTGCCGGGACCACATTCTGCCACCAGGGTGACGCCCATGCTGGCCATTTTCTGGATGGTTTCCACCCAGCGCACCGGCTTGTAGGTCTGGCGCACCAGGGCGTCCCGAATCCGGTCGGGGTCGATTTCCACGGCCACATCCACATTGTTGATGACGGCAATTTGCGGGGCCTGCAACTCCAGTTCGGCCAAGCGGACGGCCAGCTTGTCGGCGGCGGGGCGGATCAGGGAAGAATGGAAGGGGGCAGACACCGGCAGCGCCAGGGCCCGCTTTGCTCCTTGAGCCTTGCAAAGCGCCATGGCCCGCTCCACCGCGGCCTTGTGGCCGGCAATCACGGTCTGGCCGGCGGCATTGAAATTCACAGGCTCCACCACTTCACCCTGTGCAGCTTTTGCACAGGCGGCACGAATTCCTTCCTCATCGAGACCGAGCACGGCGGCCATGGCGCCGGTGCCCAGGGGCACGGCTTCCTGCATGGCGGCGGCGCGCAGCCGTACCAGCGGCACCGCATCCTGAAACTTCAGCACCCCGGCAGCCACCAGCGCGGAATATTCCCCGAGGCTGTGACCGGCCAGCACGGCGGGCGTCTTGCCACCCTTCTCCAGCCACAGACGCCAGGCGGCCACACCCGCCGTGAGCATCACGGGCTGGGTATTGACGGTCTGCGTCAGCACCTCGGCGGGGCCTTCGGCCACCATTTGCCAAAGGTCTTCACCCAGCGCCCTGGAGGCTTCATCAAAAGTGGCCCGCACCACGGCGGCATCGCCGTAAGCGGCCATCATGCCGACCGACTGGGAGCCTTGACCGGGAAATACGAAGGCAAAAGCCATTGTCTCTTTCCTTAGAATTCAAACAGGACGGCGCCCCAGGTGAAGCCACCGCCGACGCCTTCGAGCAGCACCCGTTGACCGCGCTGAATGCGGCCATCGCGCACCGCTTCGTCGAGCGCCAGAGGCACGGAGGCCGCCGAAGTATTGCCATGCCGGTCCACCGTCACCACCACCTTGTCCTTGGGCAAGCCCATTTTTTTTCCAGTCGCCTCGATGATGCGGATATTGGCCTGGTGGGGAATCAACCAGTCCAGATCGGCCGGGGACATCCCTGCTGCGGCACAGCATTCCCTGGCCACATCGACAAGCACCCGCACCGCCGCCTTGAAGACGGCCTGGCCTTCCATGCGCAGGAAAGGATCACCGCTCACCTGGCCTCCTGAAATCTGGCCGGGAACGGAAAGGATGCTCGCCTGACTGCCATCTGCATGGAGAGCCGTCGCCAGGATACCCGGCTGCGCCGAAGCTTCCAGCACCACCGCGCCGGCGCCATCGCCAAACAGCACACAGGTGCCGCGGTCCTGCCAGTCGAGGATGCGGGAAAAAACTTCCGCCCCCACCACCAGCGCCTTGTTGTGGGAGCCGGAGCGGATGAATTTGTCGGCGATGGCCAGGGCATGGACGAAACCGCTGCAGACCGCCTGCACATCAAAAGCCGCCGCCCCCTTGTTACCCAGCGCCCCTTGCAGCAGACAGGCGGTGCTGGGAAAGATGTAATCCGGGGTGGAGGTGGCAACGATGATCAAATCCAGCTCCGCCGCCGCCACATCCGCCATCTCCAGGGCCTTGAGCGCTGCCTCCCTGGCCATCTGGCTGGAAGTCAGTCCGGCTTCCGATAGATGACGAAAACGGATGCCGGTCCGGGAAGTAATCCACTCGTCACTGGTCTCGATGCCCCGGGCCACCAGATCATCATTACTGACCGGCTTTCCCGGCAGAAAGCTGCCGACACCGGTGATACGGGAATAAATCGTCATCAGACAGCCTCCTCGGCAAGGGACACCTGCAATTCAGCCAGCTTGCCGGCAATACGTTCGAGCACCCCGTTGCTGGCCGCCTCATAGGCGCGGCTGACGGCCTGCTCGAAAGCAAAGACATCGGCCGAACCGTGGCTTTTCACCACCAGGCCCTTCAGGCCCAGCAGGCAGGCGCCGTTGTAGCGGCGGTAATCGAGATGGTGCTTGAAACTTTTCAGCACCGGCAGGGCCACCAGGGCGGCGAGTCTGGTGAAGACGTTGCGGTTGAAGGCCTGCCGGAGCGCCGTGGCCATCATCTGGGCCACACCTTCCGAAGCCTTGAGGGCCACGTTGCCGACGAAACCGTCGCACACCACCACGTCCGCATGGCCCTTGTAGATGCCGTCACCCTCGATGTTGCCCACGAAATTCAGGCCGGACCTCTTGAGCAGCTCCGCCGCCCGCTTCACCACCTCGTTACCCTTGATGTCCTCCTCCCCGATGTTGAGCAGGCCCACCCGGGGCTGTTCCTGGTGATCCACGGCAGCCGCCAGCATGGCCCCCATGATGCCGAACTGGAGCAGATGCTGCGCTTCGCAATCGACATTGGCCCCCAGATCCAGCATATGGACATGGCCGGTCATGGTGGGCAGCACCGGGCAAAGGGCAGGCCGGTCGATGCCCGGCAGCATTTTCAGCACGAAACGGGAAATGGCCATCAGGGCCCCGGTATTGCCCGCCGAGACACAGGCCTGGGCCTCCCCGGCCTTGACCAGGTTCACCGCCACCCGCATCGAGGAGTCCTTCTTGTTGCGCATGGCCTGGGCCGGAGCCTCATCCATGGCCACCACCTCGCTGGCATGCTGGATGCGGCAGCGCCCGGAAAGCGGCGCTGCCAGCAGGGGACGGATCAGGGCCTCCTGGCCCACGAGGATAACCCGGGCCTGGGGATGGGAGCGAAGAAAGGCAAGCGCTGCCAGCACGGTAACGGAGGGACCATGGTCTCCCCCCATGCAGTCGATAGCAATCGTATGGGGCATCGGGGTGCACGAACCTGAATTACGCGCAAAAGAAAAGGCAGGCAGCCCGAAGGGAACTGCCTGCCCGATGAATTGAAATTACTCGCCCTTGCTTTTCAGGACTTTCTTGCCACGGTAAAAACCGTTGGGAGAAATGTGATGACGCAGGTGTGTTTCACCGGTAGTGGCTTCAACCGCCAGGGCGGGTGCGCTCAGGAAATCGTGGGCGCGATGCATGCCGCGCTTGGAAGGGGACTTCTTGTTCTGTTGAACGGCCATTTTTAAAACTCCAAAAAAACAATCAATTAAGCTTGGTCTTCAGTGCAGCCAGCGCAGCAAACGGATGCAGCTGCTCACCGGCATCGGCATCGACAGGCAGACCGCATGCTGCGTGGCGCGGTGCCACTGGCAAAGCCAGCAGGATCTCGTCCTCGATCAGGGCCTTGACATCGAGTGCACCTGCCACGGGCAGAAAATCCAGACTGTCGTTTTCCAGCTCGTCCTGCGTCGGCTCGCTGTCCGCTGCAATCAGTTCCAGCAGACAGTCGATTGCCAGCGCCTCATCCACCGCACCAAGACAGCGCTGACAGACCAGAGGCAGGACTCCGCTCACCTCGAGACGTAGACGGGGCTGCCCCCGTTCACCGAGTACGCCTTGCAGCCGGTACTCCACTTTTCCAAGCACTTTCGTCACCAGATCATGAAGACGCGGCAACTCCGACAAGTCCAGGAATCCTTCGAGAAGCCGGGATTCGCGGACAAAACGGTAGGCATCAATCTCAAGCTGTTGCGACATAGAGGCGGGATGATATTATCTTTGGCTGCACAAGTCAAAGCACTGAAGCACACTGAAAACCTTGCCAAGGTGTTGTGAGACCTATCGTTTCTTGCCCATAAAGCCTTTTTTCATGCCCGATTCTCTACCTGATTCTCTACCTGATTCTCTGCCCGAATCTCCCGCCTCCCCCCGCCTGGTACTGGCCTCCACCTCGCCTTTTCGCCGTGAGCTGCTTGCCCGGCTGGGCTTACCCTTCCACACCGCCAACCCTGAAACGGATGAAACCGCCCTCCCCGGTGAAACCCCGGAAGCGTTGGCCCTGCGCCTCTCCGAAGCCAAGGCCCGGGCGGTGGCCGGGCAATTTCCTGGCGCCCTGATCATCGGCAGCGATCAGGTCGCCGTCTGCGAAGGTGAAATTTTCGGCAAGCCCGGGAACCATGAGCAGGCTGTCCGGCAATTGAAAAAACTGCGCGGCAAAACGGTGAACTTCTTTACCGGCCTCTGCCTCCTGGACACCCGTGACGACCAGGCCCATGTGCGCGGCATTCCCACCCTGGTGACCTTCCGGGACCTGAAGGATGCCCAGATCGAGGCTTATCTGGCCCGGGAGCCCGCCTACAACTGCGCCGGCTCCGCCCGATCCGAAGGGCTGGGCATTGCCCTCATCGCCCGCCTGGAAGGCAGCGACCCCAATGCGCTGGTCGGCCTGCCCCTGATTGCCCTGTGCGACCTGCTCCAGGAAACCGGGCTGCAGGTGCTGTGATGCGCGGCTCGCTTTATCTGATTCCCGTTCCCCTGGGACCCGGCAAATGCGAGGCGGTCCTGCCGCCCGCCGTGCTGGAACAGGTACGCCAGCTCAGACACTTCGTGGTGGAACATGCCAGGACAGCCCGGGCCTTCCTGAAGGCGGTAGGGATGCCGGTTCCCATCCAGGAATTATCCCTGTCCGAACTCAACGAGCACACCCGCAAGGAAGCGCTGGAAACGCTGCTGGCCCCCCTCCTGCAAGGCCTGGACCTGGGGCTGCTGTCAGAGGCAGGCTGCCCCGCCGTGGCCGACCCGGGGGCGGAACTGGTGGCCCTGGCCCAGGCCCGGAGCATCCGGGTCATTCCCATGATTGGCCCCTCCTCCCTCCTGCTGGCCCTCATGGCCTCGGGCCTCGATGGTCAGCGCTTCGCCTTCCATGGCTACCTGCCCGCCAAGGAAGAGGAAAGGCGCCAAGCCATCAAACAACTGGAAAACGAATCCCGCAAACTGCGCCAGACCCAGCTTTGCATCGAGACCCCCTACCGCAACGAGGCGCTGTTCGAGGCCCTGCTCCAGCACGGCCAGCCCTCGACCCGGCTCTGCCTGGCCACCGACCTGACCTTGCCCACTGAATCCATCCGCACCATGAGCCTGGGCGATTGGCGACGCCAGCCGCCGCCGGACTTCGAGCGCCGCCCGACGGTCTTCTTGTTGCTGGCCTGAATTGCGGGGGCACACCCCCCCGCACTTACTGGGCCGTGACCCCCAGGCTTTCGATCAATCCCCTGCCAAAACTGGCCGCGGCATCGGCCCCCAGGCGCTTGGCAAAGCGTTCGGCGATATTTTCCTTGATCGAGTAATCCACCACTTTTTCCGCCTTGATCACATCCCGGGCCACCGAATCGACAGTCCCGAGCTCATCGGCCAGACCCAGCTTGATACTTTGCTCGCCGGTCCACACCAGGCCCGAGAACATGTCCGGGGTTTCCTGCAGGCGCTTGCCCCGCCCCAGCTTCACCACGTCGATGAACTGCCGGTGAATCTCCCCCAGCATGGTCTCCACATGCGCCTTCTGATCCGGATTGACCGGAGAGAAGGGATCAAGCAAGCCCTTGTTCTCCCCTGCCGTCATCAGGCGGCGCTCGACGCCCAGTTTTTCCATGGCCCCGGTAAAACCAAAACCGTTCATGAGCACCCCGATGGAACCGACGATGCTGGCCTTGTTCACATAGATCCGGTCGGCCCCGGCGGCGATGTAATAGCCACCGGAGGCACAGAGATCTTCCACCACGGCATACAAGGGAATGTCGGGATGCATGGCTTTCAAGCGACGCATTTCATCAAAAATGATGCCAGACTGCACGGGACTGCCGCCGGGACTATTGATCCGCAGCACCACCCCCGCCGTGTTTTCATCCTCGAAGGCGGATTGCAATGCCGCATTGATCTTGTCTGCGCTCACCTCGCCTTTCGGCTCGATGGTGCCGAACACATTGACCAGGGCGGTATGACGGCCGCGGTCTATCGGCTCTCTGCCGGGCGCCCAGTCCATGACCGCCACCAATACCGCCACCAGGTAGGCAAGCCCCGCCAGTTTGAAGAAGATCCCCCAGCGCCGCCGGGCCTTTTGCTCACTCAAGGCGGCAAAAGCCAGCTGTTCCAGGGTCTTGCGTTCCCAGTCGGGGGTGCTGCGCGGATCGTTGGGGGAGTTGTCCATTTATCGCTTTGCTAACTTTCCAGAAAAAAAATGCCGTCCGGCCGCTCTTCCACCGGCAGTGGCTCGAGGCCACGCCCGGCACAACGTCCGGCAAGGCAGAGCCCCGTCTCCGGGGCAAACAGGGCGCCGTGCACAGCGCAGATCAAGTATAACCCGGTGGAATCAAAAAATTCCCCTGGCTGCCAGTCCAGTTCCACCGGTACATGGCCACAACGATTGAGGTAAGCCCGGGGCTTGCCACGGTAGCGCACCAGAAAGGCCGGCACGGGGGAACCCCCGCGCGCAAGATCGAAGCGGATGCCCCGCCCTCCTTCCACCAGATCGGCGGAGGCACAGATCAGCCGTGCGCCAGCAGCCATGCCTGCAATTCCTCTACCGTATCCAGGCAGGCCAGGGGCGCCAGGGCCTGCAGCTCTTCCCGGAGGTGGGCACCATAGCCGACCCCCAGCCCGGCGGTTCCGGCATTTCTGGCCATCTGCAGATCGTGGGTGGTATCTCCGATCATCAAGGTCCGCTCCGGTCCCGCCCCCAGTTCCTCCATCAACTCCTCCAGCATCTGGGGATGCGGCTTGGAATGGCACTGGTCGGCACAGCGCAGGGCCTGAAAGTAGCCCCCCAGGCCGGAATGCGCCAGGGCACGGTCCAGCCCCGGACGGCTCTTGCCAGTCGCCACCGCCAGCCGGAACCCGCGCTGGGCCAATACCGCCATGAGAGCTTCAATCCCCTCGAACAGGGTCAGTTCATGATCCCGGGACAGATAATGGTGCCGATAACGCTCCGCCATGCGTGGGTATTCGTGCTCGGGCAGATCGGGCACCGCCCGCTGCAAAGCATCGACAAGCCCCAGACCGATCACCTGCCGTGCCTGGCGGTCGTCCGGCTCCGGCAGGCCCAGATCGCGGCTGGCCGCCTGAATGGCGTAAACAATGGCGGCGGCGGAATCCATCAGGGTTCCGTCCCAGTCGAAAACGATCAGATCAAAATTATTTTGCATGGTGAGTCAGATCCGGCCTGACCCGCATGGGTTCCGGATCATCGGCAGAAAAATCACGGGGCTCCACCGCATCCAGGTGCTGGATGAATTGCAGCAGGGCTTCGGGGAGCGGCGCCAGCAGATGCAGTGGATGCTTTTCCAGAGGATGGGGAAAGTCCATCGAGCGGGCATGGAGGGCCATGCGTTTTAGCCCCTCCTTCTGCAAGGACTTGTTGAGGGCAAAGTCTCCATATTTTTCGTCTCCGAGGATGGGATAGCCCAGATGGGCCAGATGCACCCGCAACTGGTGGGTGCGCCCGGTTTTCAACTGGCCTTCAAGCAGGCTGAAGCGCTGCCAGCGGCCCAGCAAGCGGAACACCGTATGGGAAGGCTTGCCCTCCGGGTCCACCCGCACCCGGCGTTCACCGGATTCGAGCAGGTATTTGAGCAGGGGCAGTTTCACCTGTTGCACGGGATTCATCCAGCGCCCCTTGACCAGCATCAGATAGCGCTTGTCCGCCACCTGCCCCGCTTCCCGGAACATGTCGTGCAGGGCATTCAAGGCCGAGCGTTTCTTGCCGACCAGCAACAGGCCGGAAGTCTCCCGATCCAGGCGATGGGCCAGTTCCAGGAACCTGGCCTGGGGCCGCTGCTGACGCAAGGACTCGATCACACCGAAGCTGACCCCGCTGCCGCCATGCACGGCAATGCCCGCCGGCTTGTCGATCACCAGCAGGGCCTCGTCCTCAAAAACGATGGGCAGCCGGACCCGTTCCTTGGCCGCATCCTCCACGGCTGAGCGCGGCCGCTCGGCCAGGCGCATGGGCGGCAGCCTGATCCGATCGCCGGTCTGAATCCGGCAGGTGGCATCGCAACGTTTTTTGTTGACCCGGACCTCACCGCTCCTGAGTACCCGGTAGATATGGCTTTTGGGAACCCCCTTGCAGCGTCGGATCAGGAAATTATCCAGGCGCTGGCCCTGTTCTTCTTCTCCGACAACCACATAGGTCACGGAATTTTTTCCCGCATCAGACATTTTGCAATATACTACCTTTCGATTTTGCGTCACGGACTGCAAGGCAAGCCGCACCGTCAGACCGACCAGCACCAGGTGCCAACCGCACCTCCAGGCTGCAGTTGCTACCGCAACATGAATGTCGGCAGGCCCGGCCAACCTGGCTGCATCCAACACAAGCGCTTCCAACACAAGCGCTTTTAACACAAGCTAACACAAGCTGCTTCAAGCCAAACTTGCTCAGCCCCGCAAATCAAACTGGTTAAGTTCGCTCACCAAAAGTAGCGATACTACTTGATTCGCGCATTGCAAGCATCCACGGATCGTCCCCGCAGAATTTTGATCCTGAGCCTTCGCTGCTCGGGATTTTCTCAAAAGCAGACCCCTCTCTTGAACTTTCAAACAACGGCATCCATGAAATCAACCGTTAGCTGACCGGTCGCTGCTGCGTGGGCGCGCCGCCCGTCTTGGTGTGCGCTGGAGCCCATAACAACATGAAACGCATGTTATTCAATGCGACACAGGCCGAAGAACTCCGTGTCGCCATTGTTGATGGTCAGAAACTGATCGACCTCGACATTGAATCGGCCGCCAAAGAACAACGAAAGAGCAATATTTACAAGGGTGTCATCACCCGCATCGAGCCTTCCCTGGAGGCGGCTTTCGTGGATTATGGTGCCGACCGGCACGGCTTTCTGCCCTTCAAGGAAATTGCCCGCAGCTACTTCCAGCCCGGCGCCGACAGCCGCTCCTCCATCAAGGAAGCCCTGAAGGAAGGCCAGGAGCTGGTCGTCCAGGTGGATAAGGACGAGCGTGGCAACAAGGGCGCCGCCCTGACCACCTACGTCTCCCTGGCGGGCCGCTATCTGGTGCTGATGCCCAACAACCCCCGGGGCGGCGGCGTCTCCCGCCGCGTAGACGGTGACGAGCGCGCCGAACTGCGGGAAACCATGGATCAGCTCGAAGTCCCCGCCGGCATGAGCCTGATCGCCCGCACGGCCGCCATCGGCCGCCAGGCTGAGGAACTGCAGTGGGACCTGAACTACCTGCTGCAACTGTGGCGCGCCATCGAGAGCGTCGCCAACGAACAGAAGGCGTCCCTCTTGATCTATCAGGAAGGCAGCCTCGTCATCCGCGCCATCCGCGATTATTTCCAGCCCGAGATCGGTGAAATCCTCATCGACACGGACGAAATCTTCGAGCAGGCCCAGGCCTTCATGGCCCAGGTCATGCCCGGCAACGTGAACCGGGTGAAGCGTTACCGGGACGACGTGCCCCTGTTCTCCCGCTTCCAGATCGAACACCAGATCGAGACCGCCTTCGGCCGTCAGGTGAACCTGCCCTCCGGCGGAGCCATCGTCATCGACCATACCGAAGCCCTGGTCGCCGTGGACGTAAACTCCGGCCGCGCCACCAAGGGTGCCGACATCGAAGAAACCGCCTACAAGACCAACCTGGAAGCGGCCGAAGAACTGGCCCGCCAGCTGCGCCTGCGCGATCTGGGGGGGCTGATCGTCATCGACTTCATCGACATGGAGTCCCAGAAGAATCAGCGCGAGGTGGAAAACCGCCTCAAGGATGCCCTCAAGTTCGACCGGGCCCGGGTGCAGATGGGCAAGATCAGCCGCTTTGGCCTGATGGAACTGTCGCGCCAACGGCTGCGCCCGGCGCTGGCCGAAACCAGCTACATCCCTTGCCCGCGCTGTACCGGCACCGGCCACATCCGCTCCACCGAATCGGCTGCCCTGCATATCCTGCGCATCCTCGAAGAAGAGGCCATGAAGGACAACACGGCCGCCGTGCATGTCCAGGTTCCCGTGGATGTCGCCACCTTCCTCCTGAACGAGAAACGCGCCGACATTCAGGCCATCGAACTACGGCACAAGGTCAGCATCCTGCTGATTCCCAATATGCACATGGAAACCCCGGCTCATGACATCCAGCGGCTGCGCCACGATGACCTGAACGGCGACGACCTGCGCGAGCCTTCCTACAAGATGGTGGAACTCCCCAGCGAGGAAGATCAAAAGCCGGGCAATGGCAAGCAGGAAGCCGTCAAGCCGCGTCAGGAAGCGGCCATCAAGAACATCACTCCCGAGCAGCCGGCCCCCACGATAGCGAAAAAGGTGGAGGCCACCCCGGCCCCCGAAGCCTACCCGGGCATCATCGCCAGGATTTTCTCCTGGTTCCGCAGCCCTCCCGCGCCAGAACCCGTCCCCACATCGACCCCGGAACGCAAACCCCGGGAAAGTCGTGGTGACGGCCGCCGCGACCGTAACGAAGTCCGGCGCAACCGGGGCAGCCGCAGTGGCACGGACAGCCGTCGTAACGAAAGCGGTGAAGCCGAGAAGCCCGCACGGGAACCTCGTGGCGAGCGCAGTCGCAATACCAGCTCAACCACCAGCTCAACCACCAGCCCCACTACCAGCTCCACCACCAGCCCCAGCCGCGAAGCGCGCGAGGAAAAACCGGTTCAGGAACAAGCCCCCCGGGAACGCAAGCCGCGTGGCGAGCGCCGCGAACGCCAGCCCGCAGCTCCCCTGGCCGAACCGGAAAACCTGGCCCTCACGGCAGTCGTTCCCGCCCTGGAAAACAACATCCCATTCCCGGAAAATGGAAGCGAAGCCGCAGAAGAACAGGGCAATCGTCGCCGCAATCGCCGTAGCCGTGGGCGTGGCCGCAACAGCCCCGAAACCACTGAAGATGCAACCGCAGTGGCTGCCGAGGCGGTTGAACAGGCCCAGGTGAGCGAAGCCGCTGCACCGGAAGCCGTGCAGGAAACCGCTCCTGCCGCTCCTGCCGCTCCTGCCGCTCCTGCCGCTACAGTGGCAACGGAGGCTGCGGTGGCTACAGTGGCACACGCTGAACCCACGCCGCTTGCCATCGAAACCGCCGTCGCGGCCAGCCCCGTGCTGGCTCCGGTGGAAGTGCCGCCAACCCAGGCCGCTACTGTGGAGCCAGTCGTCACCACCGCCGCTCCGGCCCCGGTCGAGGAGCCAGTCGCCGCCACCGCCGCTCCGGCCCCGGTCGAAACCTCGCTTGTGACGGCGGCCCCGCTTGCCGCTGCAGCCGAGCCGGCCGCCGTGGTTGAGGAACGGCCTCTGGAGCAGATCGCGCCCCCGGCGCCTCAGGCCGGATCCCAGCCCGAACAGGCGCCAGGGGAAGCGGCGCCGAAGCTGGATATCGCCGTCCTGGAGAAGGACCTGGAAGCCTCCGGTCTGGTGCTGGTACAAACCAGCAATGCCCCGGCAACCCCTGTGATTGCCGAGCCCGTCGTACCTCTGGGCCGTCCCCGGCGCAGCCGCAAGGCGGACGACACCGGGCCGGATGAACCGCTGACGATGGTCGAAACCGAAACCAGGTAAGCGCCGCCTCGGGCGGACACTACTGAGCCGCATCAACTGAGCCGCATCAACTGAGCCGCACCAGGAAAGGGAGCCCTTGCCGCTCCCTTTCTTCATTCATGCGCCCAGCAGGTAGTCCCGCACCAGGCGCATCTGGCTTTCATCCATCAGCGTCGGGGCATGGCCCACCCCGGGGATTTCGGCCAGTCTGGCCCGAGGTCCCCGCTCTCCCATCGCCCGCCACACCTCCTGGGTCAGCAGATCAGATTTTGCACCGCGAATCGCCAGCACGGGACAGTGGATGGCCTCATAAAGGCTCCAGAGTTCCACGTCCTGCAGCAGATAGGCACTGCGAAAGGGCTGGGCAATATCCGGGTCATAGGAAAACCGCCAGCTGCCATCCGCACCCTGCACCAGACTGTGCTGGATCAGATGCTGCCACTGACCGGGTTCCAGAGCGCCAAAAGGGGCGCAGATATTCCGGAAATACGCCCCGGCCGCCTCCAGCGTATCCCAGTGCAAGGGCTGGCCGACATAGGTCGCGATGCGCTGCAGGGAAGTCCGGCTGATCACCGGCCCGACGTCGTTCAGCACCAGGCGCTGGATGGGACTGTCCGGTAAAGCAGCCAGCGCCATGCCGATCAGCCCGCCCATCGAAGTCCCGAGCCAATCCACCTGCTCCACATCCAGACGCGCCAGCAGCACCAGCATGTCAGAAACATACTGAGGAATGGCGTAGGCCGCCTTGTCGGCCAGCCAGTCGCTCTGGCCCCGCCCCACCACATCGGGGCAGACCACCCGGTAATGGCGCGCCAGGGAACGGGCGAAAACGTCGAAATCATGGCTGTTGCGGGTCAGGCCATGTACACACACCAGGACCCGGGGATTGCCAGGATCGCCCCAGAGCCGATACGCCATGCGATGACTGCCTTTGCCATCCGGACAACGCAGGCGATACTCCCGGAATTCCGGATCAGGCTTGAGCCAGTTCCGCACCTTTTGCCACCCCTTCATCAGACCCTCTCGCATCGCACACCTCCTTGACGTAGAGCATATCACCGACCCCACCAGTAACGCCGCCCGGCCTGGCGCCAGGGCTGGATCGCCACGGCGCCCCCGGAAAAATCCAGCACCAGCGCCCCATCCCGGTCGGTGCGCCAGACCTGCGCGCCCAGGCCTTCGTAACGCTCCAGCACCTCGGGCCGAGGATGCTGAAAACGGTTGCGATAGCCTGCCGAAGCCAGGGCCAGGCGGGGCCCCACCGCCGCCACGAAAGGCAAGGAAGATGAGCTGGTACTGCCATGGTGGGACATCAACAGCACCTCGGCCGACAACTGCGGCCTCTGGCCGGCCAGCAACGAGGCCTCCTCCCGCACCTCGATGTCACCGGTCAGCAGCAAGCGCCCCGACCGGGTCTCGGCCCGCAGCACGCAGCTATCCCCGTTCTTGCCATCCAGCGGACGGCCGGGTTCCGGGTGCAGGAAGGAAAACCGCACCTCGTCCCATTCCCAGGCCTGGCCCCGGCTGCAAAGCCGGCCGCCTTCCAGGTCCGGCATGGAAGACATGAGTTGCCGCACCGGCAAGGCCTGGCGCAGTGAATTCAAGCCACCGGCATGATCGTTGTCGCGGTGCGACACCACCAGCAGATCCAGCACCGCGATGCCGCGGCCCTGCAGATAAGGCAGCACCACCCGCCGCCCGGCATCATCGCTGCCGTAGGCCGGGCCGGCGTCATACAAGAGGCGATGCCCGGCGGTTTCCAGCAACACCGCCTGGCCCTGGCCCACATCCAGCACCGTCATCCGCAGGCTGCCCGGCGCCAGGGTAGGCCGGGGCCAGAGCAACAGCGGCAGCAGCAGCATCAGCCCCGCCCCCTTACCGGGTACGCCCCGGGGCAAGAGCAGCAGGAAGACCCCCAGCGCCGCCAGCAGCGCCGCCTGGAAATCCGCCCGGGGCGGCTGCCACAGAGGCATGGCCGACAGCCATTCGAGCACCGCCATCAGGCCGGACAGCAGGGTGTGAGCCCAAGAGAACAAGGGGAGGCCGGGCCACCAGACCAGCAGGGCGGCCAACAGGCACAAGGGCGTGATGATGAAACTCACCAGGGGAATCGCCAGCAGATTGGCAAGCGGCGAGACCAGGGGAAACTGCTGAAAGACCCAGAGCAGGATGGGCAGGGTCGCCAGGGTCGCGGCCCACTGGGTACGGGCGAACTCGCACCCCCAGGCCCGCCAGCCGCCCCGGGCTTGCCAGGCCGGGGCAAGCTGGAGACTGAGCCAGAGCAGGGCCGCCACCGCCCCGAAGGACAACCAGAAGCCCGGCGCCAGTACCGCCCAGGGGTCGGGAATCAGCACTCCGGCCAGGGCAAGCAGCAAGATGCGCCCCACGCCCACGTTACGGCTGGAGAGCATGGCCAGAGCGGCTACCGTCAACATCAGGCAGGTGCGCTGGGCCGGAATGCCAAATCCCGCCAGCAAGGCATAGGACAAGGCCGCCAGCCAGGCACTCAGGATCGCCGCCTTCTGGGCCGGCCAGTACAGGCACAGGGCAGGCAGACGGCGCCACAGGCGCAGCACCAGCCAGCCCACCAGACTGGCGATCAGGGTCACATGCAGGCCGGAAATGCTCATGAGATGGGTGGTGCCGGTACGGTTGAAGACCGCCCACTGCGCATTGGGAATGGTGCGTTGATCGCCGATCACCAGAGCAGAAAGAATGCCGCCATAGGGCGCATCGCCCAATTCCCGGGCAAAGGCTTGCCTGAGCCCCTGGCGCAGCCGGTGAATCCCGTTCATGGGAGGCCAGGGAACAAATTCATCCTGCCGCTCTGGCGCCGGGCTGGCCCGCACATAGCCGGTGGCGCGCAGATTTCGCTCCAGCAGCCAGGCCTCGTAATCAAAGCCTCCGGGATTGGCGCTGCCATGCGGACGTTTCAGGCGCACCGTCAGGACCCAGCGTTCCCCAGCCTGGAACAAGGTAGCGGCGCCTCCCTCCGCCGTCCCGTCCCGCTGGTAAACGCTCAGCCAGAGCCGTTCCGGCACCCGGGCCTGACGCGGCTCGGCGGCTTCCACCTGAAATTCGAAACGCTGGCCCCGCTCAAAGCCCTGCGGTAGGGAAACCACCCGCCCCGTTACCCGGACATCCCTGCCCTCCCAGGCCGGATCCAGGGCATCGGCCAGGCGCAGTTCGGCCCGCCAGGCCGCCCAGCCCAAACCGGCGGCCACACCCGCCAATAACACCCCCAGCAGGACGGACCGGGAACGCAGATGACAAACCGCAAGGATGAAAAAATGGAGGAGAATCCCTCCAGGCAGCGCCGCCCAGGCCCAGGCCGGCAAATCTGCCAGCGATTGCAGCAGCAGAATGCCCAGCATCCCGCCCACCAGAAAAAACGTCGTTGCCCGTGCCATCGGCACATTAGAACAAAAGCCCGTGAAAACCCCAAATGCATACCCCCGGAGCCCGATGCGCAAACACCTGAAACGCCACCTGCCAGACCACCAGACGGTGCAGGAAAACCGCTGGCTACGCCAGCTTGGACCCCAGCTCACCCACCCCCGGCTCTGGCATCTCAACCGCCACTCGGTCGCCGGCGGCGTGGCGGTCGGCCTGTTCTGCGGTCTGATTCCCGGCCCTTTCCAGATGTTCTTTGCCGCGCTCGCCGCCCTCCTGTTCCGGGTGAACCTGCCCCTGGCCATGCTCACCACGCTGTACACCAACCCCTTTACCCTGGTTCCCCTCTATCTGCTGGCCTTCCAGATCGGCAGCGTCTTCGCCCCTCAGGAAGGCAGCTTCGTCGCACCGCCGGAACTCACCCTCGCCGATCTGTACCAATGGGCCCTCGCCATGAGCACCTGGGTGCTGAGCCTGGGCAAACCGCTGGGCATCGGCCTGGTGATCCTGGCCACCCTGCTGGCCGTGGCCGGTTACTTCGCCCTGCGCCTGGCCTGGCGCATCTATTTGGTACGGGCCTGGAAAAAGCGTCAGGCTTCGAGAAAATCCCGAAACCGGGCAGGGGAGCCAGCAGCAGAACAGCCCCGATCCCCTCCCCGCCACCCTGCCAGCCACCCTGCCAGCCACCCTGAGCACTGACCCTCAGCAACCGCCCTGAACTCAAGGTGACGCGCCCAGTGGTCAACATCGTCCTCAGGACGCTAGGGCCGCCATGACGATGAATTCCGCTGTTCCGCGCCATGAACCCGCCGGGCAAGACACACGCCTCATGGAAAATGACAACGACCCACCATCAGACCAGCCGGCCGTCCTCCAGACTCAGGGTGCGGCCGGTGCGGGCTGCCAGGGCCGGGTCGTGAGTGACGATGACGAGGCTCATTTTTGCGGAACGGGTGCGTTCCAGCAGCAGGCCGAAGACTCCGTCGGCCGTGTGCCGGTCGAGGTTGCCGGTGGGCTCGTCGGCCAGGATGCAGGCCGGCTCGCTGACCAGGGCCCGGGCGATGGCGGCCCGCTGACGTTCGCCGCCGGAAAGCTCGCCGGGCCGGTGTTCGAGCCGGTGCCCCAATCCCACCGCCGCGAGGGTTGCCGCCGCCCGCGCCAGCGCCTCCTTCTGGGGCAGGCGCCGGATCAAAAGCGGCATGGCGACGTTTTCCAGGGCGGAAAACTCGGGCAGCAGGTGGTGAAACTGGTACACAAACCCGAGATGCTGGTTGCGCCAGTCGCCCCGGGCCGCTTCGCCCAGGGTGGAGAAATCCTTGCCCATCAGCTGTACCTGGCCGGCGCTGGGGGCATCGAGACCGCCCAGCAGGTGCAGCAAGGTGCTCTTGCCGGAGCCGGAGCTGCCGACGATGGCCAGGGCTTCCCCGGCGGTGACACTCAGATTGACGTCGGAGAGCACCCGCACCTCATTGCCGCCCTGCCTGAAGGTCTTGCTCAGGCCATGACATGCCAGCACTGGCTGCATTTCAGTTTCACTCATAGCGCAGGGCCTCCGCCGGATTGACCCGTGAAGCACGCCAGCTCGGGTAAAGGGTGGCCACCAGGGCCAGCACGAAGGCGATCAGGGTGACACCCCAGACATCGCCCCACTGCAGTTCCGAAGGCAGTTCGGAGATGTAATAGACATCCTTGGCCAGGAACTGGGTGCCGGACAGGCGTTCGATGAAAGGCACCACCACGTCGATATTGAGAGCCAGGCCGACGCCGCCGACCACCCCCAGGGCGAGGCCGATGCAACCAATCAGGGCGCCCTGGATCACGAACATCGCCATGATGCTGCCAGGCCGGGCCCCCAGGGTGCGCAGGATGGCAATGTCCGCCTGCTTGTCGGTCACCGCCATCACCAGGGTGGAGACGATGTTGAAGGCGGCCACGGCGACGATCAGGGAAAGGATGATGAACATCATGTTCTTCTCGATCTGCACGGCCCGGAAGAAGTTGGCGTGGCTGCGGGTCCAGTCGGAAACATAGGCATCGACATGGATCATGCCCGCCACTTCACGGGCGATGCGGGGGGCCTGGAACAGGTCTTCCACCTTCAGGCGCACGCCGCTCACCCGGTCGCCCAGGCGGTAGAGCTTCTGGGCATCGCCAATGTTGATCAGGGCCAGGCTGGAGTCGTATTCATACATGCCCACCTCGAACAGGCCCACCACGGTAAAGGCCCGCAGGCGCGGCACCACCCCGGCGGGGGTGACCGAGCCCTGGGGGGCGATCACGGTGACCCGGTCGCCCATATGCACCCGCAGGGCCCGAGCCAGTTCGGAGCCCAGCACGATGCCGAATCCACCCGGCTTCAGATCATCCAGCTTGCCGCTCTGCATGTGCGCGGCGAAATCCGCCACCTTCTCTTCGAGGCCGGGCTCGATGCCGCGCACCATCACGCCGCGCACTTCCTGATCCACCGACAGCATGGACTGGGCCTGGACAAACGGCGCCGAGGCCAGCACCTCCTTGTGGGCGCCCGCCTCCAGGGCGACCCGGGACCAGTCGGGCAGATCACCGTCCACACCGCTGATCTGGATATGGGATGCGACGCCAAGGATGCGGGTGCGCAGTTCCTTCTGGAAACCGTTCATCACCGACAGCACCACGATCAGGGCCGCCACGCCCAGGGCCACGCCCAGCATGGAAATCAGGGAAATGAAAGAAATGAAATGATTGCGGCGCTTGGCGCGGGTATAGCGCAGGCCGATGAAAACTTCGTAGGGGAAAGCCACGTGGGGAAAGCCCGGAAAGCCAAAGGGGGCCTATGGTACACTCGCCCGCGCTTTACGGGCAAAAAGCGGGCAAAACGCCCACCTCCCCCCGCTCCTCAGCCCCTCAGCCCCAGCCCGCCGGCCTCATGCACCTGACCCTCCTGATCCCCGAATTACTCTGGCCCGAACCCGGCGACCCGCTGGCCTTCGACGGCCTTGCCTGCCCCAGCCTCGAAACATGGCTGGGCCGCAGCCGTCTGGAGCGTAGCCCCCCTCGGCCGCTCGAAGCCATCCTGGCCCGGCAACTGGGCCTGACGGAAAACGGTCTGGCCGCCTGCCGTCTGCAAGGAGAAACGAATGCTCCGCAGGCCGCTGACCGTCAATGGTTCTGCGCCGACCCCGTCCATCTCAAATTCCATCACGACCGTATCATTCTGGGCGATGCCAGCCTGCTGGCGCTGGAAGCCGCCGAAGTGGAGGCCCTGCTGGCAAGCCTGAACGCAACCTTTCCCGACCTCGGCCGCTTTCATGCCCCCCACCCGCGGCGCTGGTATCTGGAAGCGGCGGCCGACCTGGAACTGCCGCCATTGCCGCCGCTCTCGGCCGCATCGGGCCGCCAGCTGGGTAGCCTGATGCCGGAATCCCCCCGCTTCTCCCGGCTCATGAACGAACTGCAGATGCTGCTCCATGACCACCCGGTGAACCGGGCCCGGGAGGCCCGCCGCCAGCCCACCGCAAACGGTCTCTGGCTCTGGGGCGGCGGCGCCCTGGCCGCCCCGGCCGCGACGCGGATCGAGCGCCTGGGTGCCGATGATCCTCTCGCACGCGGCATGGCCCGGCACCTGGGCCTGATCTCCGAGCCGGCCCCGGCCACCCTGGCCGACTGGCCGCCGGGCCCCGGCCGGCAAGCCCTGATACTCCTCGAACATCTGCTCGCCCCGACCCTGATCGAAGACAGCGAAGCCTGGCGAGATGCCATGGCACGACTCGAACGAGACTGGTTTGCCCCGCTCGCCGCAGCCCTGGGAAAATCCATCGCCCGCCTCGACCTCATCAGCCCCACCGCGTTCGGGGTGCTGCACTGGGAAATCCGCGCAAGCGACCGCTGGAAGCTCTGGCGAAGAACCCCGCCCCTTGCCGCCTTGACCCGGCAACTGGCGCTCAGCCCGGAAAACATGCCATGACCCGACTCATCCGCCGCCCCGTCCCCAGTAAACTCCAGTGGCAACTGGAAAACGAGGGCCTGTCTCCCCTGCTGGCCCGGCTCTACGCCGCCCGGGGGGTGCAAAACGCCAGCGATCTCGACTATGAACTGAAATCCCTACTCCCCCCCGCCACCCTGATGGGCGCCCGCGAAGCCGCGATCCTGCTTGCCGATGCCCTGGAAGCCGACGCCCGCATGCTGATCGTGGCCGACTACGACTGCGACGGCGCCACCGCCTGCGCCCTCGGCATCCGCGCCCTGCGCCTGTTGGCCGCCGGCAGCGGCGCCACGGTGGACTACCTGGTGCCGGACCGTTTCACCCTGGGCTATGGCCTCTCGCCTGCCATCGTCGACCTCGCCGCCCAACGCCAGCCGGATCTGATCATCACCGTGGATAACGGCATCGCCAGCCTCGAAGGCGTGGCCCGGGCTGGGGAACTGGGCATCGCCACCCTGATCACCGACCATCACCTGCCGGGCGAGTGCCTTCCCGCCGCCGATTGCATCGTCAACCCCAATCAGCCCGGCTGCGAATTCCCCTCCAAGAATCTGGCCGGGGTCGGCGTCATGTTCTACGTCATGCTTGCCCTGCGCGCCGAATTGCGGCAACGGAGCTGGTTTGCCGGGCGCCCCGAACCGAATCTGGCCAGCCTCCTCGATCTGGTGGCTTTGGGCACCGTGGCCGACGTAGTGAAGCTCGACCACAACAACCGCATCCTGGTGAGCCAGGGCCTGGAGCGGATGCGTCAAGGCCGGCTGTGTGTCGGCATGCAGGCCCTGCTCAAGGCCGCCGGCCGGGAAGCCCGGCGCCTCACCGCCTTCGACCTGGGCTTCGTGCTCGGGCCGCGCCTCAATGCCGCCGGCCGTCTTGCCGACATGGGCATCGGCATCGAATGCCTGCTCACCGACGACCCCGGCCTCGCCCTGGCCTACGCCCAGAAACTCGATGGCCTGAACCGCGAACGGCGGGAAATCGAAGCGGAAATGCAGGATCATGCCCTGCTGCTACTCGAAAAAATCGACACCGACAACGCCCCGCCCGGCCTTGCCCTCTTCGAACCCGACTGGCACCAGGGCGTGGTGGGCCTTCTCGCCTCCCGCATCAAGGACCGCCTGCACCGGCCCGTGTTTGCCTGCGCCCGGGGCGAAAACGGCGAAATCAAGGGTTCCGGCCGCTCCATCCCCGGCCTGCACCTGCGCGACGCCCTGGATTTGATCTCGAAGCGCGCTCCCGGCCTTCTGTTACGCTTTGGCGGCCATGCCGCCGCCGCCGGCGTCACCCTCCTGGAAAAGGATTTCGCGCGTTTCCAGCACCTCTTTGCCGAGGTGGCCGAGGAACTGCTCGCCCCTGGCGACCTGGCCCGCCGCCTCGAAACCGACGGCGCCCTGGAAGCCGGCTACTACAACCTGCAAACCGCCCAGCTGCTAGAGCGCCAGATCTGGGGCCAGGGCTTTCCCGCCCCTTTGTTCGAAGACGAATTCATCGTCGAACAGCAGCGCATCCTCAAGGAAAAACACTTAAAGCTTCGTCTCAAGAAAGATGGTCAAGTCTTTGAAGCCATTCAATTCAACTTCACCACCCCACCCGGCAGCCGGGCCCGGATCGCCTACCGGCTGGGGATCAACGAATATAACGGCCTGCAATCGCCGCAGCTCATGGTGGAGTATCTGGAGGCCCTGTAGTCCGTCAAAGCGGCAAGCCGCTCTCTCCCGCTCTCTCCATAAGGTGACCGGAAAATCGGTAATCAATTCGGCGCGGATCGATTCCAGCGGGTCTCCCGGCATCAGGGTGATGATCTGCCGACCAGTATCACCACTGCACCGGTGGATTTCGAAACGGGAATTTTCAGAGGTGAACTATCGAACCCGGAGCGCCGGGTGGATTTCGGCCGCAACAGCTCATTGCGCTTGTTGCGACCCGTATGCGGGAATGCCTGGCGCGCCGCAGCCAGAATGAAAACAGGATCGACAAGGGTAGCGCCAGGCGTGAAGGCCGCGATGCCGATTGCCTTGCAACATCAGAGGGTGGCGGCTCCCGGAGTATAATTCCGCTTTTTTTTGGGACGGACGCTCGCACCATGGACGCAGAACACATCAACCGCATCAGCAATCACCTCGATGACCTGGCGGCCCGCGCCACCGAACTCCGGAGGTATCTTTGACTACGATCAGAAACATGAACGCCTGATCGTCGTCAATCTGGAACTGGAAGACCCCCGGGTCTGGGATGACCCGAAACGGGCCCAGGAACTGGGGCGGGAAAAACGCAGCCTGGAAGACGTGGTGCGGGTCCTCGAAGGCGTGGATCAGGCCCTGAAGGATGCCCGGGAACTGTTCGACATGGCCAGGGAAGAGGCGGATGACGAAACCCTGCTCGGCGTCGAAAGTGATGCCCAGGGCATCGAGGCCAAGGTGGCCCAGCTCGAATTCCGCCGCATGTTCAACAACCCCCAGGACCCCAATCCCTGCTTCCTGGAAATCCAGGCCGGCGCCGGCGGTACCGAAGCCCAGGACTGGGCTTCCATGCTGCTGCGCATGTACATCAAGTACGGCGAGCGCAAGGGTTTCACTGTCGAGGTGATGGAAGAATCCGAAGGTGACGTGGCCGGCATCAAGGGCGCCACCGTCAAGTTCAGCGGCGACTACTGCTATGGCATGCTACGTACCGAAACCGGCATCCACCGCCTGGTCAGGAAGTCTCCCTTCGACTCCAACGCCCGGCGCCACACCAGCTTCACTTCGGTATTTGTGTATCCGGAAGTGGATGACTCCATCGAGATCGAGATCAATCCGGCCGATGTGCGCACCGACACCTACCGCGCCTCCGGCGCCGGCGGCCAGCACATCAACAAGACCGATTCTGCCGTGCGGCTGACCCACATCCCCACCGGCATCGTGGTGCAGTGCCAGAACGACCGTTCCCAGCACCGCAACCGGGACGAAGCCTGGCAGATGCTGCGCGCCCGCCTCTACGAGCATGAGCTGCGCAAGCAGCAGGCCGAGCAGCAGAAACTGGAAGACGCCAAGTCCGACATCGGCTGGGGCCACCAGATCCGCTCCTATGTGCTCGACCAGTCCCGCATCAAGGACTTGCGCACCGGCTTTGAGACCGGCAACACCCAGGCCGTGCTGGACGGCGACCTGGACCCCTTCATCGAGGCCAGCCTGAAACAGGGTGTCTGATTGCGCCCGGATCTTGCCAACCTGTTCGCAGAACTCCCCTCCACGCCCCAGCCGGAGGAAATCTTCTGCGAACTGCTGGCCCGCCCCGGCCTGAAGATCGAACGCATCGTCTCCACCGGCCAGGCCAGTCCGCCCGGCTTCTGGTACGAACAGCCGGGCGGCGAATGGGTGGCCTTGCTGCAAGGTGAAGCGGGGCTGGAATTTGCGGGGAAGGCTGAAATTCGTCGGCTGCTCCCCGGCGATTTCCTCCACATTCCGGCCCTGGAACGCCACCGGGTCGCCTGGACTTCAGCCGACCCGCCCACGGTCTGGCTTGCCATCCACTACGGCGAAACTTGTCCCCCACCCTGAAAATCGGGGACAATTCCGGGTTTTACTGAATACCGAATCCCGGCGCCCACGGGCGCCCCATCCGAAGGATCGAGCATGTCCAACACCGAACCGCAGGCCGCGCCGCAGCAGGACGAGAACCACATCATCGCCGAGCGTCGCCAGAAGCTGGCCGAATGGCGCCAGACCGGCGCGGCTTTTCCCAATGATTTCCAGCGCCAGAACACCGCCGGCAAACTGCTGGAAGTCTATGGCGACAAGGCAGCCGAAGTGCTGGAAGCCACCCCCGTGGAAGTCAGCGTCGCCGGCCGCATCATGCTCAAACGGGTGATGGGCAAGGCCTCCTTCGTCACCATCCAGGACCTTTCCGGCCGCATTCAGCTCTATGTGACCAAGGAGCACGTAGGCGAAGAGGTTTACACCGCCTTCAAGCACTGGGACATCGGCGACATCGTCGGCGCCATCGGTACCCTGATGAAGACCCGGACCGGCGAACTGTCGATCAAGGTGACCGGGTTCCGCCTGCTGACCAAGTCCCTGCGTCCCCTGCCGGACAAATTCCACGGCCTCACCGGTGTGGAACTGAAATACCGCCAGCGTTACGTGGATCTCATCATGAATGAAGAGACCCGTTTCACCTTCACTGCCCGCAGCCGCATCGTCCAGAGCATCCGCAACTACATGTGTCACCACGGCTTCCTGGAAGTGGAAACCCCGATGCTGCACCCAATCCCCGGCGGTGCCGCGGCCAAGCCCTTCACCACCCACCACAACGCCCTGGACATGAAAATGTACCTGCGCATCGCCCCCGAGCTGTACCTGAAGCGGCTGGTGGTGGGCGGGTTCGAGAAGGTGTTCGAGGTGAATCGCAACTTCCGCAACGAAGGTCTTTCGCCCCGCCACAATCCCGAATTCACCATGATGGAATTCTACGAGGCTTACGCCGACTACAAGAGCCTCATGGACTTCACCGAAGGCTTGCTGCGCCACGCCGCCCGGGAATCCCTGAATGCCGAGACCTTCGACTATCAAGGCAGGGAACTGGACCTGTCCAAGCCCTTCCACCGCCTGACCATCTGCCAGGCGATCCAGAAATACCACCCGGACATCACCGACGCCCAACTGGCCGACGGCGACTGGGTCGTGCAAAAGATCGAGGCCTGCGGCGAGAAGGTCAAGCCGGGCGGCCTCGGCAGCCTGCAACTGCAACTCTTCGAAGCCTGTGCCGAAGCCCGGCTCTGGGAGCCCACCTTCATCATCGACTACCCGGTGGAGGTCTCTCCCCTGGCCCGGAAAAGCGACAAGAACCCGGACATCACCGAACGCTTCGAGCTGTTCATCGTCGGCCGCGAAATCGCCAACGGCTTCTCCGAACTCAATGACGCAGAAGACCAGGCGGCCCGCTTCCTGGAGCAGGTCAAGGCCAAGGATGCCGGCGACGAAGAAGCCATGTACTACGACGCCGACTACATCCGCGCCCTGGAATACGGCCTGCCCCCCACCGGCGGCTGCGGCATCGGCATCGACCGGCTGGTGATGCTGCTTACCGACAGCCCCGCCATCCGCGATGTGATCTTGTTCCCCCAGATGCGTCCCGAGTGATCGACCGCACCGCACTTCTGGCAGCTGCCCACCAGGCCCTCCGGGGTAAGGTGGGCAGTTTCACTTGGGCAGGCCAACGCCATGTGGCGAAACGGCTCACAGCCAAGCGGCCGCTGCCCGGTGAGCGCCTGCTGATCGGCTGGTGCAGCCGCCGCCTGGCCGGCCAGGCCCCGCGCACGCCTGCCCTGCCCCCCGGCCCCGACTACGAATTGCGCCGCCTGCAGACCCTGGCGGCGGCCGGAGTGCGGGTACCGCCGGTCCTGGCCTTTGATCAGGAATTGATGGTGCTGGCCCACTGCGGCCAGGACGCTTTTGAAATCATGCGCGGCTTGCCCCGGAACGAACGCACGCGCTTCCTGACCCGCCTGGCGACAGAGCTGGCCGATCTCCACGCCGCCGGCCACTGGCACGGCGGCGCCCAGATCAAGAACATCCTGGTGCAGGACGGCCAGACCTGGCGCATCGACTTCGAGGAATCCGCCCTCGAAGCCCTGCCCCTGCCCCTGGCCCAGGCCTACGACCTGCTGCTGTTCCTCAACATCCTGCCCCTGGCCGGCCCCGTCGATGAAGCCGAATCCCGGGAACTGCTGCCCCAGCTGCTGGCGGCTTATTTCGCCCGCCATCCCGCCCTCCCCGTGCGCCAGTGCCTGATCCGCCTCCTGCCCTGGGCCCAGGGTCTGTGGCGCATCGCCCGGCCCTTGCGGGGCTTGAGCAGGAAGAGCATCCATCGGGCCGGAATCCTGATCGACAGCCTGGAAAGCTTCCTCGCGTAAGCCCCGATGCTCGAACCCGCCCGCCTCAGCTTCACCCCCGACGGCACGCCCTGGTCCGACCGCTACGGCGATATCTACCATTCCCGCCAGGGTGGCCCGGAACAGGCCCGCCACGTATTCCTGGGCGGTAACGACCTGCCCCAGCGCTGGCTGGGCCGGGAACGCTTCGTGATTCTGGAAACCGGCTTCGGCCTGGGGCTCAATTTCCTCACCACCTGGGCCGCCTGGCGGGAGGATCCCCAGGCCTGCCAGCGACTACATTTCGTTACCGTCGAAAAACACCCCTTCAGCCGGAAAGACCTGGCCCGGGCCCAGGCCGCCTGGCCGGAATTCGCGCCCCTGGCGGCCGAGCTCCAGGCCCACTGGCCGCTACTGGTGCCGGGCATCCACCGCCTGGTCCTGAATCAGGGCCGGGTGATCCTGACCCTGGTCTTTGGCGATGCCCACCACTGCCTGCGCCGCCTGGAACTGGCCGCCGATGCCTTTTACCTGGACGGATTTACCCCGGCCAGGAATCCGGAAATCTGGACCCCTTACGTCTGCAAGGCCCTGGCCCGGCTTGCCGCACCCGGGGCCACCCTGGCGACCTGGTCGGTTTCCGGCTCGCTGCGCCAAGCCCTGGCCGCCAATGAATTCACCCTGAAAAAACGCCCGGGCTTTGCCGGCAAGAGGCAGATGCTGACCGGCCATTCCCACTCGCAAAAGCCCCATCGTTGCCCGGCCCCCGCCCCTGAACAACGCCGGGCGCTGGTGATCGGTGCCGGAGTAGCCGGCACCTCAGCCGCTGCCGCCCTGGCCAGCCGGGGCTGGCAGGTGCAGATACTGGAGCGCAATCCGGAACCCGGCCAGGGCGCCTCCGGCAATCTGGCCGGGGTGCTGCGCCCCCTGCCCTCCCTGGACGACAACCCGCTGGCCCGCCTGACCCGTGCCGGTTTTCTTGCCACCCGCAATTATCTGCACGCCCTGGAAGCCGCTGGCCTGCCCATCCGCTGGGGAACCACCGGCGCCCTGCATCTCAGCAAGGATGAAACCCATGCCACCACCCAGGCCCGGGCCGTGCAGAAGCTGAAACTGCCGCCAGAACTGCTGCAGTACCTGGACCGGGATGCCGCCAGCAAATTGCTGGAGTGGCCGGTGGCCCGGGGCGGCTGGTACTTTCCCCTGGGCGGCTGGGTCCAGCCGCCTTCCCTGTGCCGCGCCAATCTCCTGGCCTACCCGGAGCGCATCCAGACCCGCTGCAATTGCCCGGTGGCCGACATCCGTTACCAGCAGGGCCAGTGGCAGGCTCTGGATGCCCAGGGGCAGGTTCTGGCGCTTGCCCCGCATCTGGTGATGGCCAGCGGCATCGATGCCCCCCGCTTCAGCCCCCTGGCCTGGCTGCCCCAGAAGGCGGCCCGGGGCCAGGTCAGCTTGCTGCCAGAACAGGCCACGCCCGCCCTGAAACGGCTGGTCTGCGGCCAGGGCTACGTCACGCCGCTGGTGGATGGCCTGCGCGTCACCGGCGCCAGCTATCAACTAGATGATCCCGAACCGGAAGAGCGGCTGGCGGATCATCAGGACAACCTGAACAAACTCGACGGCCTGCTGCCCGGCTTTGCGGCGGGACTTGATCCGGCCAGCCTCACGGGCCGGGTCGGCTTTCGCCCGGTCTCGCCGGACCGCCTGCCCATGGTCGGCCCGGTGCCCGACCCGAGCCGCCGGGGACGCTCCCGCCACATCCCCGCCTTGCCCGGTCTCTGGTGCATCCAGGGCTTCGGCGCCCGGGGCCTGGTCTGGTCCGTCCTGATGGCCGACCTGCTCGCCAGCCGCATGGAAGGCGAGCCGCTCCCCCTGGAAAACGATCTGGTCGCCGCCCTGAGCCCGGAACGTTTTCTCCTGACTCCCGCACCATCCACGCCGCACCAGCCGCCGCACCAGCCGCCGCACGAGTCATGAGGGCTTGCGCTCGCTGCGATCAACTGCCGCGAGGACTTCCACCTTCAGGTGAGTGGGTGAGTGCGCCCTGCCGGACGCACCATGAAAAACCCGGTCACCGGGACCGGGTTTCTGGCACCCTCACCGCGCGTTTTACTTCTTGCCGTTGACAGCGGCCTTCAGCTTGGCCCCTGCCGTAAACTTGGCGGATCTGGAAGCAGCGATCTTCAGTTCGGCACCCGTTCGGGGATTGCGGCCAGTGCGGGCAGCGCGCTCACCCACGGCGAAAGTACCGAAACCGATCAGGCTGATGCTGTCGCCCTTGGCCAGGGTTTCGGTGATCACGTCCACCAGGCCATCGATGGCATTACCGGCAGCAGCCTTGGAGATGTCGCATTTGGCGGCCAGCGCTTCGATCAGTTCGGTTTTGTTCATGGTGTGCTTTTCCTGTGATAAAAGAATTGGAGACGCGATTATCCACCTCTGGAGAAAATTGCCTAGTCACTGTCAATTTATACAGCCATGAATTGCAGTGGCATGAGCAGTGGCATGACGGCAACCTCGATGCCGGCTAACCCTGGAGCCAATATCCATCCTTGTCCTCGCCCTTCCTGGATTCCCCCTGCCCAGGGGCGCGGGGACCTGCGCTGGGGCTTATCGCGAACCTCGTGCAACCTCGTGCGAACCTCGATACCGTCTTGTGACATTGCGCCCTCCCTGCATCAAGAAACCCGGCCCTGTCCCACAACCCCACCTGTCCCACAACCCCGCCTGTCACACAACCCCGGCCTGTCACAACCCCGACCTCATCACGGCGGCAGGGCGCCCCGGCAGGCCGGGTCCAGGCATGTTCATGGGTAAATGCCATCGTGCGCGGCTTGCCAGGAGTCGATGTCGAGTCGGGGGAGGGTTATAGGGGAGGGTTATAGGGGAGGATTACGAGGAAGGATCACGGGGGAGAATCAGAGGTGAGGATCAAGAAAGCAAAAAGCCAATCCGGAGATTGGCTTCAATCTGGTTTCAATCTGGTTTCAATACCTGTTTCATCAAATGATGGTGCGCCCGGAGCGATTCGAACGCCCGACCCCTTGGTTCGTAGCCAAGTACTCTATCCAGCTGAGCTACGGGCGCGCTACAAAAGAGGGCGTATTCTAGTAAAAAAGACTTGGCTTGCCAAGTCTTTTGTTTGTTTCGGGCCGCAAATCAGGCCTTGTCCCGGCTGCCGGAGCCACCCAGCAACTCCAGAATGGCACTCAATTCCTGCTTGAGCTGGTCCATGGTAAGCCGATGGGGTTCGCTCGAAGCCCCCCCTTGCATCAGCCCCTCATCCAGGCGGTTACGGGCGCCACTGATGGTGAAACCCTGGCTGTAGAGCAGTTCCCGGATGCGCCGTACCAGCAACACTTCGTGATGCTGGTAGTAACGCCGGTTGCCACGCCGCTTGACTGGCTTGAGCTGGCTGAATTCCTGCTCCCAATAGCGCAGCACATGGGGTTTGACGCCGCACAGCTCGCTGACTTCACCAATGGTGAAATAGCGCTTGGCCGGGATGGGCGGGAGTTCTTCCCCACCCTGGGTTTTAGGCTTCGCTTCCATCAAAGGATTGCTCCACCTCGGCCTTCAACTTCTGGCTGGCATGAAAGGTGACGACACGACGGGCGGTGATGGGAATTTCCTCGCCCGTCTTGGGGTTGCGCCCGGGGCGCTGGGGCTTGTCGCGCAACTGGAAATTGCCGAAACCGGACAGCTTGACGCCTTCGCCCCGTTCAAGCGCGTTACGGATTTCTTCGAAGAACGCTTCCACCATGTCCTTGGCTTCGCGTTTGTTCAGGCCGACCTGTTCGAACAGGAGGTCGGCAAGCTCGGCTTTGGTGAGGGTCATCATGGTCGGACTTGGGATCATGCCCGCAACTGGGCCGCAAAGTTTTGTTCGAGATATGCCGTGAGATCAGCCAGGGCGGAATCGATCTCCGCTTCTAGCAAAGTGCGTTGAGTATCTTGCATAACTATACGAAAAGCAAGACTTTTCTTCCCTTCCGGGACCCCCTTGCCGAGGTACACATCAAAGAGCTGGAGGTCCTGGATCGGGGCCTTGGCGGCAGCTTTCATGCCCTCCAGCAGGTCCTGCAGGGCCAGTTGCTGATCCACCACCACGGCCAGATCGCGGATCACCGGCTGGAACCTGGAAACTTCCGCATACACCGGCAGGCGGGCCTGGACGGCAGCATCCAGGTCGATCTCGAACAGCACGGGCGGTGTGGGCAAATCATATTTCTGTACCCATTCCGGATGCAGTTCGCCGATACAGCCGATCACCCGGCCATCCAGGCTGACACGGGCGGCCCGGCCGGGATGCAGGGCGGGATGATCAAGACGGGCGAAGCTGAGCCGGGCCGGAGCCAGCAGGGCTTCCAGGTCGCCCTTCAGGTCGTAGTAATCCACCTTGCGGCCATCATTGCCCCAACCTTCAGGCCGGGCCGGGCCGTAGGCCAGGGCGGCCAGGCGCCAGGGCTGGTCATAGCCGGGCACGGGCGCGGCACCGGCGTCACGCAAAAAGCAGCGGCCCTGCTCGAACAGGCGCACCCGGGACTGCTTGCGCTTCAAGTTGGTGGACAGGTTTTCCACCAGACCGCCGATCAGGCTGGAGCGCATCACCGCAAGCTGGCTGGCGATGGGGTTGGCGAGCCGGATCGGGTTCATGTTGGCGGCGAAATCCTGCTCCCAGGCTTCCTGGACGAAGGCGAAATTGATCACTTCCTGAAAGCCCCGGTCGGCAAGCAGCTGTCGCACCCGGAACAGGGGACGCCGCGTTTCTTCCTGGGGCAGCATGGCCAGCGTGCCCACGGGCGCCGGGGCGGGGATGTTGTCATAGCCGTGCAGGCGGGCCACTTCCTCGATCAGGTCGGCCTCGATTTCCATGTCGAAGCGGTAGCTCGGCGGAGTGATGATGAAGTCATCCCCTTCCCGGACAAAGGGCAGCGCCAGGCGGCCCAGCAGGGCGGCAATCTCGTCGGCACTGAAGGCCAGGCCCAGCACCTTCTTCACCCGGGCGGTACGCAGGCGCACGGGTGGGTGCTCGGGCAGTTCCCCTCGCGCTTCGGTGATCGGGCCGGCCTCGCCGCCGCAGATTTCCAGGACCAGGGCGGTGGCCCGTTCCAGGGCGTTCAGGGTGTTGCCGAAATCCACCCCGCGCTCGAAGCGGTGGGAGGAATCGCTGGAGAAGTTGTAGCGCCGGGCCCGGCCGGCAATGGCCTTGGGCGCGAAGAAGGCGGATTCCAGAAATATTTCCGTGGTCTCCAGAGTGACGCTGCTGGCCTCGCCGCCCATGATCCCGGCCAGGGCCAGGGGCTGGCTGTCGTCGGCAATCACCAGCACGTCTTCGGCCAGGGTGAGGGTCTGGCCGTTGAGGAGCTTCAACGATTCGCCCGCCCTGGCCATGCGGGCCCGCACGCTGCCCTTCAGTTTGGCGTTGTCGAAGGCGTGCAGGGGCTGGCCCAGTTCCAGGAGCACATAGTTGGTCACATCCACCAGGGCGGAGATGCTGCGCAGACCGCTACGTTCCAGACGGCGGCGCATCCACTCGGGCGTCGCCGCCCTGGCATTCACGCCGCTGATCACCCGGCCGCAATAGCGGGGACAGGCCAGGCTGGCTTCCAGGACGACCGGACGGCTGGCGTGGGTGCTCACCGGAGCGGGCCGGATGTCCGGATAGGTGGCGGGGGTGCCGGTCAGGGCGGCCACTTCCCGGGCGATGCCGGTGAGGGACAGGCAGTCGGCCCGGTTGGGGGTGAGCTTCAGGGTATAGATCTGGTCATCCAGGTCCAGGTAACTGCGGAGGGAAGTGCCCACGGGGGCGTCGGCGGGCAGTTCCAGGAGGCCGGAGGCGTCCTCGGCGAGGCCCAGTTCCTTGGCCGAGCAGAGCATGCCGCTGGATTCGATGCCACGCACCTTGGCCACCTTGATCTTGAAATCCCCGGGCAGCCTGGCCCCGGGCAGGGCGCAGGGCACCTTGAGGCCGGGGGCCACGTTGGGGGCGCCGCAGACGATCTGCAGGGGGGTGCCGCTGCCGCTCATGGGCCCGATATCGACCTGGCAGACCTTGAGGCGGTCCGCATCCGGGTGCTTGACCACTTCCAGGACCTGGGCCACCACCACCTGGTCGAAGGCGGGAGCCACCGGCTCTAGTTCCTCCACTTCCAGACCGGCCATGGTCAGAAGATGGGATAGCCCGGCGCTGGACAGGGCAGGATTGACGAAGGTTCTCAGCCAGGATTCGGAGAATTTCATGGGTCGCTCGTGGTATGGGGTCTAGGGATGCGGGTCCAGGAGTGCGCAGCAGGAGCCGGAGGGCGGATCGGCGCGGTTCAGACGAACTGGCGCAAAAAGCGCAAGTCGCCTTCAAAGAACAGGCGCAGGTCGTTCACGCCGTAGCGCAGCATGGTCAGGCGGTCGGGGCCGAAGCCGAAGGCAAAGCCGGTGTAGCGCTCCGCGTCGATGCCGGCATGGGCGAGCACGTTGGGATGCACCATGCCGCAGCCGGCAATTTCCAGCCAGCGGCCCTTCAGGGCGCCGCTCATGAAGGCCACGTCGATCTCGGCGGAGGGCTCGGTGAAGGGAAAGAAGGAAGGGCGAAAGCGCACCTGCAGGTCATCCGTCTCGAAAAAGCGCTTGAGGAAGTCGGCGATCACTCCTTTGAGGGCGGCGAAGGAGACATCCTCGCCCACCCACAGGCCTTCCACCTGATGGAACATGGGGGAATGGGTGGCATCGGAATCGACCCGGTAGACGCGGCCGGGCGCGATGATGCGGATTTCCGGCAGACTCGCCTGGCCGGCGTATTTGGCCACATGGGCCTGCAGGTAGCGAGCCTGGATGGGGCTGGTGTGGGTGCGCAGCAGCACGTTCTTCGCCACCTGGCCCTGCTGGTCGAGCAGGTAGAAGGTATCGTGCATGGAGCGGGCCGGATGCTCCTCGGGGGTGTTGAGGGCGGTGAAGTTGAAGAAATCTTCCTCGATCTCCGGGCCGTCGGCGACGGAAAAGCCGATGGAACGAAACAGGGCCTCGATGCGTTCCAGGGTGCGGGTCACCGGGTGCAGCCCTCCCCTCTCCTCGCCCCGCCCGGGCAGGGTCACATCCAGCGCCTCCTCGGCCAGACGGGCCTCCAGGGCGGCCCGCCTGATGTCTTCCCGGCGGGCGTTCAAAGCCGTTTCCACGGCGACCTTGGCCTGATTGATGGCGGCGCCGGCGGCCTTCTTTTCTTCCGGCGACAGCTTGCCCAGGCCCTTGAGCAATTCGGTTATCTGGCCGCTCTTGCCCAGGTAGCGGGCTTTCACCTGCTCCAGAGCATCCGGGTCATTGATGGCGGCAAAGGCAGCTTCTGCTGCGCGGACGATGAGGTCGAGATCTTGCATGGGTCACACCCTGAAATGGAAAAAGGAGGCTTGCGCCTCCTTCCTTTTAAGCGGCTGAAGTAAGCGGCAGCCGTTCAGCAGATCTGGGTTCAGGCGCCCAGCTGGGCCTTGGCCTGACTGGCCAGGGCAGCAAAGGCGGCCTTGTCGAACACAGCCAGATCGGCCAGAACCTTGCGGTCCACTTCGATGTTGGCCTTCTTCAGACCATTCATGAAGGTGCTGTACTTCATGCCCAGTTCGCGCGAAGCGGCGTTGATACGGGCAATCCACAAGGAGCGGAACTGACGCTTCCTTTGACGACGGTCACGGTAAGCATATTGACCGGCTTTCATCACCGCCTGCTTGGCGATGCGATAGACGTTCTTGCGCCGACCGCGGTAACCCTTGGCCTGCTCCAGAACCTTCTTGTGACGCGCGCGCGCCGTTACACCACGTTTGACTCTTGGCATGTTCTATCTCCTTACGCGTAGGGCATCATGGCGCGGACAGAAGCCACGTCGCGCGCGTGAATACCGGTCACACCGCGCAGTTGACGCTTGCACTTGGTGGTCTTCTTGGTGAGGATGTGGCGCTTGAACGCCTGGCCGCGCTTGATCGTACCGCCAGCACGGACCGTGAAGCGCTTTTTGGCGCTGCTCTTGGTCTTCATTTTGGGCATGGTTAGCTCCTCATGTCATGGCGTCAGGTGGCCTCCTGCGGAGACGCTTGCACTACCCGACGTCACTTTTCTTGACCGGCCGCCGAAACGGCCCGTCGAAACTTTTGAAACCCGGGCTCGATTACTCGGCTGCCGCCTTTTCACCGGGCTTCTTCTTGACAGGGCCGATGATCATGATCATCTGGCGCCCTTCCATCTTGGGCATCTGCTCGACCACCCCATAGGGTTCCAGGTCAGTCTTGATCCGCTCCAGCTGGCGCATGCCGAATTCCTGGTGGGCCATTTCACGGCCCCGGAAACGCAGGGTCACCTTGACCTTGTCTTCTTCCGACAGGAAACGGATCATGTTGCGCAGCTTGATCTGATAGTCATTTTCGTCAGTACCGGGCCGGAGTTTGATTTCCTTGACCTGGACCTGCTTCTGCTTCAGCTTCGCTTCATGGGCCTTTTTGGCCTCCTGGTACTTGAATTTGCCGTAATCCATGATCCGGCACACCGGCGGCTGGGCCAGCGGTGCAATTTCAACCAGATCCAGACCCGCTTCTTCTGCAAGATGCAGTGCTTGCCTGGAACTTACGACCCCCAATTGTTCGCCTTCTTCTCCAAGGAGCCGGATTTCCGGCACATTGATTTCTTCGTTGAGGCGATGCGACTTGTTCAGAGCGATGGTTAGACTCCCAAAACGGACAAAAACTAAGCCGTGCTTCCACGCGTTGCAGCTTCTTGCTGAAGCCGCTGGATCAGGTCATCCAGGCGCATCTGGCCCAGATCCTGACCACCGCGAGTACGCACGGCAACCAGATTTTCTGCCTTTTCCTTATCCCCTACGATGAGCTGGTAAGGCAGTCGGTTCAAACTATGTTCGCGGATTTTATAGGTAATTTTTTCGTTACGCAAATCCACCTCGGCGCGGATGCCCGCCTGGCGCAGCTTTTTCACCACTTCGTCCGCATATCCGGCCTGATGTTCGGAAATATTCATGACAACCACCTGAATCGGCGCCAGCCACAGCGGGAAAGCCCCGGCATGATGCTCGATCAGGATGCCGACGAAGCGTTCCAGGGAGCCAAACAGGGCTCGGTGCAGCATGACCGGCCGCTTGTGGGTGTTGTCGGACGCCACGTAATGGATGTCGAAACGCTCGGGCAGATTCATGTCGACCTGCAAGGTGCCGCATTGCCAGTCCCGGCCAATGGCGTCGCGCAGCACGAATTCGAGCTTGGGACCATAGAAAGCGCCCTCCCCCGGAAACAGGGTGTATTCCACGCCCATGTGCTCCAGCGCCTGGGCCAGGGCCCCTTCGAGCTTGTCCCAGGTTGCGTCGGAACCAATGCGGTTTCCGGGCCGGGTGGAGAGCTTGACGCGCACGTTCTCGAAACCAAAATCCTTGTAGATTTCAAAGATCAGCTTCACCACCTCGCGGCACTCGGCTTCCATCTGATCCTCGGTACAGAAGATATGGGCATCGTCCTGGGTGAAGTGGCGCACCCGCAGCAGGCCATGCAGGGCACCGGAAGGCTCGTAGCGGTGCACCTTGCCGAACTCGGCCATGCGCAGCGGCAGGTCCCGATAGCTCTTGATGCCATGGGCGTACATCGAGACGGCACCGGGGCAGTTCATGGGCTTCAAGGCAAAGACCCGCCCGTCCTCGGTCTCGGTGGTGAACATGTTTTCCCGGTAATTGAACCAGTGCCCGGAAATTTCCCAGAGGCTGCGGTCCATCACGTCAGGAGTATTCACTTCCACGTAACCTGCCTTTTCCTGACAGTCACGCATATAGGTGACCAATTTCTGGAACAAGAACCAGCCCTTGGGATGCCAGAACACGGAACCTGGCGCTTCTTCCTGGAAGTGGAACAAGTCGAGGCGCTGGCCGAGCTTGCGATGGTCGCGCTTTTCCGCCTCTTCGAGCATGTGCAGGTAGGCTTCCAGCTCATCCTTCCTGGCCCAGGCGGTGCCGTAGATGCGCTGCAGCATTTCGTTTCTGGAATCGCCGCGCCAGTAAGCCCCCGCCACCTTCATCAGCTTGAAGACCTTGAGCTTGCCGGTGGAAGGCACATGGGGGCCACGGCAAAGGTCGATGAAATCGCCTTCCCGGTACAACGAGACTTCCTGGTCTGCAGGAATGGCTTCGATCAGCTCAGCCTTGTACTTCTCGCCCTGGGCCAGGAAGAATTTGATCGCCTCATCACGCGACCAGACTTCACGGCTGACGGGAATGTCGCGCTTTACCAGCTCCGCCATCTTCTTTTCGATGGCCGCCAGATCCTCCGGGGTGAAGGGACGCTTGTAGGCAAAATCGTAGTAGAACCCATTGTCGATCACCGGGCCGATGGTCACCTGGGCGTCAGGGAACAGCTCCTTGACGGCATAGGCCAGCAGGTGGGCGGTGGAGTGGCGGATGATTTCCAGCCCCTCGGCATCCTTGTCGGTGAGGATGGCCAGCGCCGCATCCTGCTCGATGGAGAAGGAGGTATCCACCAGCTTGCCATCCACCTTGCCGGCCAGGGCAGCCTTGGCCAGCCCGGTGCCGATACTGGCCGCCACTTCGGCCACGGTCACCGGACCGGGGAATGAACGGATGGAACCATCGGGCAATTTGATATCGGGCATGATCGGGGGCCTCGGGCAAAAAAAAAGTGCGGCAGAGCCGCACTTTTTCCATTACATCGACGAATGCGAACTCGCTCAGGACTTCTGAACTGTCGTGCTTGTAGTTCGGAAAAACACCACGAATTGCTCCATCAGGAAGTTGGTAGGCGCGATTGGACTCGAACCAACGACCCCCACCATGTCAAGGTGGTGCTCTAACCAGCTGAGCTACGCGCCTGAATCGAAGGCCGCATTATAGGCACCCAACAACCAAAGTCAACACGATTTTGCAAAAACCACGCCCTGGACGAACAAGTTTACAATGCCAGCCCGACACCCCGGGAAGGCCGGGACTACCAGATCAGGATCAGGCTATGTGCGGCATTTGCGGGGAACTTCGTTTTGATGGCCAGGCGGCGGACCTGACGGCCCTCGGCCGGATGATGGAGGCCATGCAGCGGCGCGGCCCGGACCATGGCGGCAGTTTTTCCGATGGGCCCATGGCCTTCGGTCACCGGCGCCTGGCCATCATCGATCTCTCGGAAAGCTCCGACCAGCCCATGCACGATGCGGAGCTAAAGCTCGCCCTGGTGTTCAATGGCACCCTCTACAACTACCGGGAATTGCGGCGGGAACTCGCCGGCATGGGCTACCACTTCTTTTCCGAGGGCGATACGGAGGTCATCCTCAAGGCCTACCATGCCTGGGGTGAAGCCTGCCTCGAACGGTTCGACGGCATGTTTGCCTTCGCCCTCTGGGACCAGCACCGGCACACCCTGTTCCTGGCCCGCGACCGCTTCGGCATCAAGCCCCTCTACCTGACCCGGAACGGCCAGCGCCTGCGCTTTGCCTCCAGCCTGCCGGCGCTGCTTGCCGGTGGCGACGTGGAACGGGACCTGGACCCGGCAGGACTGCAGTTTCAATTCACCCTGCACGGCTCGGTGCCCGCCCCGCACACGATACTCAAGGAAGTGCAAAAACTTCCCCCCGCTACCAGTCTTACCCTCGACGGGCGCGGCAACGTCCAGGAACGCACCTACTGGCGTCTCACGGCGCAGCGGCCGGCCGCGCCGCTGAGCGAAACCGGGCAGCTCGAGGCGATCCGGGAAAAACTACAGGCCGCCGTGGCGCGCCAGCATCTGGCCGCCGACGTGCCGGTGGGGGTGCTGCTATCCGGCGGGCTCGACTCCAGCCTGCTGGTGGCCTTGCTGGCGGAACAAGGACATGCTGACATCCCCACCTTCTCGGTGGGCTTTCAGGACCAGCCCGAAGAAAAGGGGGACGAATTCCATTACTCGGAACTCGTGGCCCGGCGCTTTGGCAGCCGCCACCACGAGTACCTGATCCCGGATGCCGAGGTGCTGGAAAATCTGCCCGAAGCCATCGCCGCCATGGCCGAACCGATGTTCAGCCAGGACAACGTCGCCTTCTACCTGCTCGCCCGGGAGGTGAAGAAGGAGGTCAAGGTGGTGCTCTCCGGCCAGGGCGCCGACGAGGTGTTTGGCGGCTATTTCTGGTATCCGCTGATGCATGCCGAGCCCGATAGCCTGCCCCCCCTCGAACGTTTCGCGCGCCACTACTTCGACCGGCGCCATCCGGAATATCTGGAACTGATCGCCCCGGAATATGCTACCGCCGACCATGCCAGCGCCCTGCTTGCGAGCCGGCTCAGCGAACCCGGGGCCGACACCTTTTTGGATCAGGTGCAGCGCCTCGATGTCACCACCCTGATCGTGGACGACCCGGTCAAGCGGGTGGATAACATGACCATGGCCTGGGGCCTGGAAGCGCGGGTGCCCTTTCTGGATCAGGAACTGGTCGAGGCCGCCCTGCGCCTGGCCCCGGAACTGCGCCTGAGGGAAGGCGGCAAATATCCGCTCAAGCACATCGCCCGGGGCCTGTTGCCGGACGAGATCATCGACCGGCCGAAGGGCTATTTCCCCACCCCGGCCCTCAAATACCTGCGCGGCGGCTTTTTGCAGTTCATCCAGGAAACCTTGAATTCCCGCGCCTGCCGGGAGCGCGGCCTGTACCAGCGCCCCTATGTGGAACGCCTGCTGGCAGAGCCCCTGAGCCACTTCACCCCCCTGCACGGCAACAAGCTCTGGCACCTGGCCGTGCTGGAAGCCTGGCTGCAGCAGCATGTGGACCCGCTGAGGGACCGCTGAGCCGCGCAACCGTCGCCCATACTGTCAGAATCGGCGTCAGAATCGGCGGGTTTGAGTGAGGCAGAGTGAATCCGTGTGAGACGCCAAGCCGTTGTCAAAACAAGGTTTTCAAGCAAAACCGGAATGCCTCGGGATAGAAGTGGCTCCGTTTGTTTGAACAACTTTCCCCGATTTATAAATGGACTCCGGGCGGGTTGCCAAAGGTGCAGAGTCGTCCACGGCGGCGGTGGTCGCTTGCCACGAACCGACCGACGCGGTGGGCAACTCGGGGCGCACCAGGGATTTCTTTTTATGCAGCCTCGACCCGTTTGGGTAGCATGCACGCCCTCGCGGGCGAGTTGATCGCGCAGCATGCGAGCCCATGAAGGGGGGCTGCAGATGCCGTTCGTCAATGCGGCGCATGAGCGCCAAATCGGCATCGCTGACCGGGCGCGGCAGGTAGTACACCGTGCCCCGGCTGAGGCCCAGCAGCTTGGCTTGGGCGCTGATGGGGAGGTCGTGCTTGCGGTCGATGGCTTTGCGCTCAGCAATCCCGCCTTGGCGAGCGCGCTCGAAAAAATCGTTCTCCAGCGTGAGCTGTCCGAGCTTGGCATGTAGCGGCACCAGATCTACAGGCTCCTTCTGCGCAGGCGCACCCCCGAAGACGTCGGCGGCATGCTCCAGCAGTGGGC